>NZ_JBMDWJ010000350.1:0-2278 GCF_048595215.1 Siphonobacter sp. | reverse complement strand
ATCTGCTTACGTTCCTCTAAATCAGTGGTGTACTGATCGTACAACCATTTCATTAGTGGGGTAGTCAGGAAGCGGTTCTCTCCAAAGAGTTTATACGAATCGGTTCCAAAATCTGCATCGACGATGGGCCAGAACAGTACCTGACATTTAATATCCGGGCCGCCGTTTTCTTTCGCTTTCAGGCAGGTTACGGCGGTCATATTACCACCGACGCTATTGCCTACTACGGCTAGCTTAGTGGCGTCCACGTTGATTTCATCGCCGTGCTCAGCCACCCATTTGGTAGCGGCGTAGATTTCATTGGTGGCCTGGGGGTACTGAGCTTCCGGACTGGGCGTATAGTTGACGAAGACCGCTACGAATCCAGACGCCACCACTAAATCACGGACTAGTCGTTTGTGTGTGGGAAAATCGCCCAGTACCCAGCCTCCCCCGTGAATGTAGATGAAAACGGGCAGTTTTTCCGCTACTCCCGCGGGCCGTACGATGTTGAGCTTGATGGTATAGCCATCCGCCGTAATCACCCGTTCCGCTTCGTCGATCCCCGACAAGTCCACCGGTACGGAGGCCTGGGCGTCGATCAGTACTTGCCGGGCCTCCTGGGGTGACAGGGTCTCCAGCGGCGGTCCACCGCCCGAATTCAGAATTTTCAAAAAGGCTTTTACTCCCTGCGACAAATGAGGATCCTGAGCATAGGGAACGGGTTTGAGTTCCTCAAGCGTAGTTGCACGGTTCATACGATTCGATGGATTTAGGTGATAAATCAAGTAGGCGGCCCAGCGTAGTACGGGTGTTATGTACTGCGAATGGATAGGACAAACCTACGGCCTGGATAGCCCTCGGAAACGGTAAGAATCGACGGTAATGCAGTACTTTGACAGGGTTTTCACGTCCGGCACCCCTGCCTGCCACCACAGGATAGGAGGAATATTTGTTTCGCTCGAAAAGGTATTTTCTTTGCAGATCAATAGTTAGATATTTCACGGCAGGATCTAAACCCGGATCCTTGCCGAATCTATAAGTAATCAAACATGATTCGAAAAGCAGAGTCACCGGATTTTTCAGTACTCGCCGATCTCTGGCTGACGACGTCCCTGATCGCCCATCCTTTTATTCCTGAAGCGTACTGGCGAGAGAATAAAGCGGCGATGCTTCAGGAGTATCTACCTGCTTCGGAAGTTTACGTTATCGACTGTGGAGGAAAGCTACGCGGTTTTATAGCTCTGGTCGACGACCACGTAGCGGCCTTATTCATCTCACCCTCTGAGCAGGGAAAGGGCTACGGCACCCAGCTTTTAAACTACGCAAAAACCATTCGTTCCGAACTCACGCTTAACGTTTACCAGAAGAATCAGCAAAGTGTGCAGTACTATCAGAAAAACGGTTTTGAAGTCGTTTCAGAGACTATAGATTCCGCAAACGCTGAAAAGGAATACTTGATGCGATGGCGGTGTTGAAGGCATTAACCGTTAACTCGTAAATAAATAGTGCTGTTAATAGTTTGAAAACAACCTATTTGTTGAATGAAAACAGCTTTGTTTTAATCATTAGAAATTACCAAGCCCTGACCCGGCGGATTTATAGTCCGCCGGGTCAGGGCTTGTACCGTTTATAGCTGTTAAAAAAACGTTAATGCTTCTTTCCTACCGCAATCATGGAACAGCGGAACCCAATCGTAGCCGTCGAAGAATCCTGGTCCAGAAAACGACGCGTGCCCGGAGCCAGCCAGTACGCGATATCCGCCCAGGACCCTCCTTTGTACACCCGCGAGCGATTCGAAATGAGCGAATTGAAGTCTTCCGTATCGTAGTTTTTCGCCTGGTCCAAATACCCATCACGACGAACAGGATTGAGATCGCTAAACACTTGGAACGAGGTCGGACGATACACATCCCATACCCATTCGTTGACGTTGCCCGCCATGTTGTACAGACCAAAATCGTTGGGAGGATAGGAGTATACTTCATCCGTAATAATGGCCCCATCGTTGCTTCTCCCGGCAATACCCGCGTAATCCCCGCGACCACGTTTGTAGTTCGCCAGCATCGTCCCTTTGTTGCGGCCTGAACTTTTTCGCAGGGAGGAGCCGTCCCAGGGATAAACCCGCTGGTGGGTTTGATTTTCATCCACGTACTGCGTTCCGATCAGGGCTTTGGCTGCGTACTCCCATTCGGCTTCCGTCGGCAGGCGGTAGTTCGGTAAGACATACCCCGTTTCGATGGCCGCTCGCCCGCCCGAATACTGCTGTGCAGTGGCTTCAGCTAGTGCTTCGGCTCCT
>NZ_JBMDWJ010000349.1:0-13785 GCF_048595215.1 Siphonobacter sp. | reverse complement strand
CACGTCTCCCGTCATGATTTCGGGTTTTTCAATGCCCATCAGCGAAAGAATGGTGGGAGCGATGTCGCCGAGTTTTCCGTCTTTGATCGTTTTGTGATCATCGTCGAGCAGAATGCAGGGCACCAGGTTCAGGCTGTGTTGCGTATTGGGGCTGCCGTCGTCGTTGATCATGTAATCCGCGTTGCCGTGGTCAGCCAGTACGATCACCGAATAGCCACTGTTGCGAGCAGCGGTGACCACGGCGTTCAGCGATACGTCTACCGATTCGCAGGCGGCTACTACGGCTTCAAAGCTACCCGTGTGGCCTACCATGTCCGGGTTGGCAAAGTTCAGACATACGAAATCCGCTTCTCCTTTTTCCAGTTCAGGAACTAAGGCATTCCGAACGTCATAGACTGACATTTCGGGCTTCAGATCGTAGGTAGCCACTTTGGGTGACGGACACAAAAGTCGGTTTTCTCCTTCAAAAGGTTCATTACGACCTCCGGAGAAGAAGAAAGTGACGTGCGGATATTTCTCCGTTTCAGCAATCCGAATTTGTTTTTTGCCCGCCTTCGAGATGATTTCACCCAGCGTAGCCGGCAAGTTGGAATCGTCAAAAATGACATGAACACCCGTAAACGACTTGTTATAGTTGGTCAAGGTCAGATACCGGATGTCGAGGGTATGCATACCGTATTCCGGGAAATTTTCCTGCGTCAGCGCTTTCGTGATTTCCTGGGGACGGTCGGTACGGTAATTGAAACATAGTACCACGTCGCCCTCCTGAATGGTCGCAATCGGCTGATCGTTTTCCGTCAATAAGATGGGCTTAATGAACTCATCCGTTACGCCTTCTGCGTAAGACTGGAGCATCGTTGGAATGAGCTGATCGGCGGGCGTTAGTTGACCTACGCCTTTCACCATCACGTCATAGGCCAGCTTGATGCGTTCCCAGCGATTGTCCCGGTCCATGGCGTAATACCGGCCCGTAACACTAGCAATCTTACCAACGGAAGTCGGCAGAAAATGCTGTAGATCGGTTAAGTAGCCTACACCAGACTTCGGATCAGTATCCCGGCCATCGGTAAAGGCGTGAATGTATACGTCCTGCAACCCGTTGTCTTTGGCAACGTTGCAAAGGGCTTTGAGGTGATTGATATGGGCGTGTACACCGCCATCGGAAACCAGTCCAATCAGGTGTACCGGTTTCTGGTTCGCCTTGGCGTATTCCAGAGCATCTACCAGTACGGGTTCGTGGCGAAGGGTATCCTGCTCGATGGCATCATTCAGACGTACCAGACTTTGCTTGACAGTACGACCTGCTCCGAGGTTCATGTGACCTACTTCGGAGTTGCCAAACTGGCCCACGGGCAGACCTACCGCCGGGCCGAAGGTGACGAGCGTAGAATGCGGATAATTCGCAAACAAGGAATCGTAGAAAGGCGTTTGAGCCGCAATGATCGCCGAACGGTCTTCTTCACCTTGTTTGGCAATGCCCCATCCGTCGAGGATGACTAAGAGAACTTTTTTGCTCACGATATTTAGGGGATGAGAATGGACCTATCAATGGAATTCGGAGCAAAGGTAATTTGAAGGAATCAGAATCGGGATAGAAGTTTGTGAAAAGCAATGGATAAAAGCCCGTACTAACCCCGACGAGCCGTTAAGCCATGCTGCTCAACAATCCAGTCCAGTAGCTTCTTTGTACTACGCTCGGCAATCTGGTAGACTTCTTCGAAGGCTTCATCCGCCTCGTAGTACGGATCGGGTAGGGAAGGAATGGTCATACTAGAAGCATCCACCAGTGGGTCAAATTTTCGTAAGAGAAATACCTGTTCGTGACGGGGATATGCTCCGCTGAATTTGTAAGACATGGCTTGAATGTTATCGAAATTCGAATCGTCCATGCCAATGATGTAATCAAAATCCACGAAATCGGACTTGCGAAGTTGCTTGGCCCGGTGATCGAGTTTCAATCCGTGCGACTCCGCATTCCGGCGGGTACGATGATCAGGACGATTCCCAATTTCGTAGGTACTCGTTGCCGCAGAATCGCAGTAAATCTGATCGGACAGCCCGCGTTCTTGTACCGCTTTTTTGAACAAAGCTTCCGCCAGCGGCGAGCGGCAGATATTTCCCAGGCAAACAAAAAGAACGTTAATCATGGTATCGTTTTCGGTTGGCAGTTTCCAGTTTTCGATGCTGAAAATAGATCCATTAGTATTTCTCACTAGAGGGCGTCAACCCAAAGGGACTATCTATAATCTTATGAACTCTTCGCTGTTCCAGATTTGTAGGAACTTAACGGCTGTGTATTGGCAAGGCATGAAACTTTTACAAACCGCTTTCGGATTGCACAACCAAGCAGTTGGAAACTGCCTAAGGTTAGGTACAAGTTTGGAAACTTGCACCAGTTGTCTCTCTTTAATCAAGCCCCCAACCCCGAAGGGGTTCCGCCCCGTATGCAATGCGGGGTATGGGTACGTCCCGCCCGGTAGACAAAGCTTACCAACGTACAACATCCGCAGCAAATACTACAGCTAACGCACTAAAACCTAGCATTGCGGATTTCAAACCTGAAACCTCAAACCCAGAATCCTCACTCTACCGGATTTCCCTGCTCATCCACCAGTACAAACACCTCTTCGTTTTCCTTTTTCATGTGGTACTTTTCCCGGGCAAACGTTTCCAGCGATGTGGGTGATTCGTTGATGGCCTTTCGCTCGTCGTGTACCCGGACGATTTCCTTTTCCATGAATTTCTTTTGCTCCTTCAATGCAACCAGTTCACGACTCATTTCCCACTGTTTGAAGGGGCTGTAGTCGCTAATACAAATCATGACGAACCAGACGATTGCCGCCAGGATACGAAATTGAGAGGGCTTGAAACGAGACATAGTCGATAAGGGGATTACACCTTTGTAACAAAAAAATGGGCTATGGGTTTAAGCTCTCCGAAAAGAACTCAAGCCCATAGCCCAAAAGACTGCCAGCGGATTAGAACGCTTTCAAGCCGGGGAAGTACGCTGAATCGCCCAGTTCTTCTTCGATCCGGATCAATTGGTTGTATTTCGCCATACGGTCGGAACGAGAAGCAGAACCCGTTTTGATTTGACCTGTGTTCAGAGCAACGGCCAGATCAGAAATGGTAGCATCTTCGGTCTCGCCCGAACGGTGCGACATGATGTTGTTGTAGCTGTTACGCTTGCCGAGGTTTACAGTATCGATCGTTTCGGTAAGTGAACCAATTTGGTTTACTTTCACCAGTACAGCGTTAGCTACACCTTTTTCGATACCCATTTCCAGACGCTTCACGTTGGTTACGAACAAGTCGTCACCTACCAGCTGCGTTTTTGAACCGATGCTGTCGGTGAGGGCTTTCCAGCCATCCCAATCGTCTTCGGCCATACCGTCTTCGATGGAGATGATGGGGTATTTGTTCACCCATTCCGTCCAGTACGAAACCAGTTCAGAAGACGTCAGTTCTTCTTTCGTTGATTTCTTGAAGATATATTTACCCGTTTCTGCATTGTAGAGTTCAGATACGGCCGCATCCATCGCGATGAATACGTCTTCACCCGGACGGTAACCGGCTTTTTCAATCGCCTGTAATACCGTTTCCAGCGCTTCTACGTTCGACTGAATGTTGGGAGCAAAACCACCTTCGTCACCTACGTTGGTTGAGTATCCTTTTGATTTCAGTACGCCTTTCAGAGCATGGAATACTTCCGTTCCCATACGGAGGGATTGCGAGAACGTTTCAGCTTTAGCCGGAACAACCATGAACTCCTGGAAGTCGATCGCGTTATCAGCGTGAGCACCACCGTTGATGATGTTCATCATCGGTACGGGCAACGTATTAGCGTTAACACCACCGATGTAACGGAACAGGGGCAGACCCGCTTCCTGAGCCGCCGCCTTAGCGATTGCCAGCGACACGCCTAAAATGGCGTTAGCTCCGAGTTTGCTCTTGTTGGGCGTACCGTCCAGCTCGATCATGATTTTGTCGATCATGTTCTGCTCGAATACAGAAATACCAAGAATTTCAGGGTAGATCAGTTCATTGACGTTTTCAACGGCTTTCAACACGCCTTTACCTAAGTATACAGACTTGTCGTCGTCGCGAAGTTCAACCGCCTCGTGAACGCCCGTAGAAGCTCCGGAAGGTACAGCAGCCCGACCCAGGAAGCCATTTTCGGTGCGAACGTCTACTTCAACGGTTGGGTTGCCACGCGAATCCAGAATCTGGCGAGCGTGTACGTACTGAATCGTACTCATAGAAGAGAAAAGTTTATGGTTATTTCCTGTCGTGAAAAGAGATGAAAGAGGGAAGGCAACTGACCTTCGCGAACCACGTCCGCTTTCTTTGATCCCGCAAAATGCCCTGCAAAGTAACGCATTTTGCCAGTGGTCTGAAAGTCCTGAAAAATCAATTTTCAGGAGAAGCCTTTTTACCGAGTCTATTCAAGGGCATTTGTACCCGGATTTGAGCTTCCTGATGTAGTAATCAGCATTCTCAGGTAATGGACCAGCAAGTCCAACCCTTTTTCAAAGTGTTCGTTGTTGGGAATGACAATATCCGCCTGAGCCCGGAAGGGTTTGATGTATTTCTGATACGTCGGCTTGACGTGGTGCTCCCAGCGGTACAATACGTCGTTAATGTCGTAACCCCGTTCTTCGGCATCACGACGAATCCGGCGGTTTAGCTTCACCTTATTTTTGGCATCGATGAAGACTTTCAGGTCCAGCATATTCGCAATTTCTTCGAAGTAGAAGACGAAAATGCCCTCCACCACAATGATGGGCGAAGGCTGGAACGTCAGCATGGCCGGAACAATCTCCGGGTTGTTGAACGTGTACTCGAGTTTTTCTACCAGTTTCCCTTCCCGCAGGTCGTGAATGTGCTGGGCGTACTGCTGAAAATCAATGGATTCGGGAAGATCAAAATTATGGACACCGTGCCGGTCCAGCGGAATTTCGTGCCGGGGTCGGTAGTAGTTATCCTGTGAAATTAATGTGATTTGTTCCTGGGGAAAAGCCGCTAAAAGGCTTTTCAAAAACAACGTTTTACCCGACGCACTACCACCCGTAATGCCAACAATGAAAGGTTTTTGGGACTGCATGTATTGTGGATTTCCGCGACAAAAGTACGCAAGAAATACGGATAATAAGTACGGAACGCTTGCTTCAATACTGCTCGTGAATGGCCGTAAGGACACGTTCGACTTCCTTGCGTACCTCACTCGTGGGTCGGTTGAAGTTATTATTCATAAAACTGACCAGCAGTGTTTTACCCGTTTTGGTCAGCAAATAGCCACTCAGGTTGTAGCAGGCGGATAGCGAACCCGTCTTCCCAAACAGGTAGGGTTTGCCATCGGCGGAGCGGTAGCTATTCCGAAGTGTACCACTTTGTCCACCCACGGCCAGCAGCGGAAAAAGCCGCTCGCGGGGCATTTGGGCGAGCAGTTTTTCCAGTAACGCCACGATACTGCGGGGCGTGAAGAGATTATACCGGGAAAGACCCGACCCGTCTACCCAGTGTGGAGCATCGGGCAGATCCCTTAGGTGGTTGTTGAGCATGTAATCAATCGCTGTACCGGGATCGAAAAGCTGTTCGAGTTTGGCACAAACCAGTAGGAGAATCTGCTCGGCCAGGAAATTATCCGAGGGCTGAAGCATACGTTTGAAAAGCGTATCACTCGCCACCGAACGCAGGGGTTGGTATACTTTCGACGTAAAAGCGGGTAAGGGGATAATGGCTTTCTGCAGCGTATCACTGAGCAGCTGGAGCGTTACTTCCGTCGAAGTCCGAAAAGGTACGTCCTGCTCGTACCGCAGGGGAATGGTTGCCTGTGTACCGTAGAAGTGGTTTTCGGTTTCCGCCCTCCGTACCTGAAAATCCTGACGCGTCGTATCCAGTGTATACGGGAATTGGCTGGGATTGGCCTGTACCGTTTGGGCCGATTTCCGGGTAAACCGAACGACATTGCCGTATACGGGAAGGCTGGTTCGTTCGGCCTGGTAATAATCGTTGTAGTCATCCCAGGCCCAACCGGGACCGTAGGGTTTTAGCACAGCCGTACCGGGCCAGAAATACAACTTTTCCGAACGAGATTGCAGAAATTCCAGCACTTTGGTACTCGGCAGATTGGGATTGAGCAGCGAAGGGTCGCCCGTACCCCAGAAAATCAGTGAATCCTGCTGAACGACGTATCGCAGGGCTTCGACCGAATCACCCAGCATTTTCATTCCCGCATAAAAGGTAAAAAGCTTGGTGTTGGAAGCCGGTACAAAATAGCGTTCGGCATTGTGCTGGTAGACCACTTTCCGGGTATCCGCATCCAGAATCATTAGTCCGGCGTGGTGATGCTGAAACGCGGCCGACTGCCAGAGCGTATCCAGCGAAGAGATCGATGGTCGCGGCCGACTTACGCGGCAAGAAGACTGCCCAAGCAGGATCAGGCAAAGGAGGTAATACCCGAGAAATTTCATGGGAGAAAGGGTAATTCGGTTTTGAAGGTACGCGTCACCAAGTTAAAGAAAGAGCGTTAGAAGCACAAAAAAGCCGGGTGTCTTCCTCACCCGGCTTTTGGTAACGTATTGGTTTTTTATTTGGCAATCACGACCCGTCGGGTAATGACTTCGGCGTCCGTCTGGAAGCGGATCAGGTACGTACCCGCGGGCAGATTTGTCAGCGACAAGCGTTCCCGCAAGGAACCTGGATTGGCGATAGTTTTCTGATAAAGCGATTGGCCAAACAGGTTCGTTACGGAAAGACCTAAAGATTTGGTGACTGCAGGAAAGTCCGCTTCCACCAAAAATTCACCCGTATTGCTGGGGTTCGGAGATACCGCTATTGTGGCCCGTTGCAGCGTAGGCTCTACTGAAGTAACGACCGGTTTTGCCCGTTGAATGTACAAATTATCGATGCTCCAGCCCCAGCCGTGCGAAAGCTGATCGGCGAATAAGCGGAAACGAACCAGTACCTGCTGACCCGGACTGAAATAACCAGAACCCAGCATGTTTACTTCCCGGCGTTTGTACAGCCCTGCCGTACCGGCGTAGGTAGAGTTTTCGGCTCCGTTCGCCCGAACTAGCTGCGAATTATAGGCCGTCAGCCATTCGTTATTGGCCCGGGCATCCCAGCCGTCATCGAAAGGAACCCAGGTTTTTCCCCCATCCCTTGAGCCTTCTACGACTACATAATCGTAAAAGTCGGAACTACCGAAAATGGAACCCGTGGCTCCCGGTTCGACCAGACAGATTTCATCGAACCGAATAAAGGGGTCCTGGTCCGAAAGCTGAATAGGTTTCAGTAAGATATAGGTATAGTTCGCTTCGTACCCCTGACTGGCGGGGCCATCGACGTAGGGGTGATCGGAATGAATAGCTGCGTCGAGGAAACCCGTCGGCGTAGTAATCTGGAATCCATTCCCCGAAAAATCATTCGCCGCGGTCGTCGCATTGAAATCATTGACGTACTCCGTAACGGCAGTACCTACGCCCGCTACGTTGACGGTGAAGTACCCCGTGGCGGGTAGTGTACCCTGGTTACGGGCTTTGGACCGGTCACGGGCTACAATGCGGTATTCAATTTTATCGCCGCCTTTAATTCGTCCCGATGCAAACGTTAGTACGCCGACCGCGTAGATGTTGTTGCTACGAATCCCATTGGTGACGTAATAGCCTAAGCGAGGCATGGGTACCGAAGGCTGAGCTACGCCATTGATCCGGTATTCGATGTAAGTGGTATCAATACCGAAATCAAAGTCATCGAAAACATCGGCATCCAGAATCAGCGAATCGGCCGTGGATAAAATCGTTGATTGCGGAACGTGCGTAATGGTGGGTGGCGTATTGTCGGTACCGATACGGAAGGTCCAGAGAGCCCGGCCAGGAGCTTCGGCGGGGCTAGTGAAAACGCGGTTAGAATTATCCTCGGCCGTAATCCAGTAACGGATGATCCGGGGGGTATTCGACGCCGCCAGCGTATAGGTATACTCCGAACCCGACTGGGTCATGTTGACGGTCGTGGCATTGGCCCGGGTCGTATCGTTGATCGTGTAGGAAAGGCGTACGTTGCCTTTTAGCGAGGTATCACTAACGACCGTCGCCCGGAAGGTAATCGGTCGTCCGAGTAAATCTTCCGAATCCCGAAGGCGTTCGTGCAGGATAGAGGTAGATTTCCAGCCCATATCCGTGAAGATGTTCATGACGATGGGACCCGGATTCTGGTTGACTTCTCCTTGGGCCAGCGAGGGCGTCATCAGGGCATTGGCCGTACCCGTACGGTAGGTTGTTTCGTCCAGGTGCGAAATACTCGATCCGACGCTGTAGGTGGTAGGAGCGTATAGCTTCGGCTTCGTACCCCCATTGCGTTGCGTAGCAAGGGGGCCGTTGAAGAACAGGTTATTGCTGGTCAGTTGCCGGTACAGCTCGTTGGAAGGGTTGCTGAACAGCGTTTGATCAATGAGCTGCTGATTGCTAGCATTCACCACAAAATGGTCGAAGGTTTCGGGATAGCCGTAATTCGAATCATTCCCCCAGACGCCGATTGGGTTTTCAGCGTAGAAAGAACTCGTAAAGCCTAAACCGTGGCCCAGCTCGTGCGTAACGACGGTGACCAGATCCTGACGGCCTCGTGAACCGTTGGTGGCTCCGTCGGTACCTAGATACCAGTTTACCTGACTGTTACTATTAAATTGGCAGTAAATATCGGGTTGATCGCCATTGAGATTCTGACGGGCTAGTTTCTCGGCCAGTGCAATCGGATACGCGGTGTTCGCTTTCAACGCTCCCTGTACACCCGCTACGTACGCGTACGGACGAGCACCCCCCAGTACGATGGATCCGTTGGCATTACCGCCCAGGTTGGTCCAGATGGCTCGTACGCGAATGGGGACGGGTGAGACAATCAGAGAAGACCAGATATCGACAGCGTATTGAAAGGCCGTCCGGGCACTGTCTGAGAAACCTTCGTAGTCCACAATAATCTGAGCCGTCGTCGCGGTGGTACGTCCACCACGTCGCTGCAGGAATTCCGGTGGAGGGCCAATGCGACTATCGGTCTGACCGGTCGAATAACAAACGGTTCCTTTCGCGGGTAAGAAGATCAGGTCAGAGGAAGCGGTCGTACGAATTTTCTTGGCTTGCGGCAACGTTCTTTGACTCCAGGCCAGTCCACTAACCAAGCAAAAACATAAGAGTAAAATTTTTTTCATAGCACGAGTAAGGTAATCTTTCTAACGATACAAATTCTATCTGTGAATTGTTTTTTAAACCATTGCCTAAGAACCCAGGAAGGATTCTCTTTCAATTACGCGATTTTATAGCCAAACGCGGCACAAGCTCGTGTTATTTTTGGACAAAATTTAAGGAGCCTGAAAATCCGGAAAAAGAGGTAGCTTTTGACCATGACGATTGACGAACTATTAAAGCAGGTATGGGGATACGATGCCTTCCGACCCATGCAACGGGAAATTATTGAATCGGTACTGGCCGGGCATGATGTACTGGCCCTGTTGCCCACGGGCGGAGGAAAATCGGTCTGCTTTCAAATACCGGCTCTGGCTCAGCCGGGCTTATGTCTCGTCATTTCGCCTTTGATTGCCCTGATGAAGGATCAGGTGGAAAACCTGCGAAAACGCGGTATACACGCCGAAGCGGTGTACTCGGGCATGAGCTACCGACAGATTGATCATACGCTGGATGCCTGCATTTACGGTGATGTGAAATTTCTGTACGTATCACCCGAGCGTTTACGAACCGAGCTGTTTCGGGTACGGGCCAAGCAGATGAAGATCAACCTGATTGCCGTCGATGAAGCCCATTGCGTGTCGGCCTGGGGCTACGATTTTCGACCACCGTACCTGCAAATTGCTGAGTTCCGGGAGCTTTTCCCCAAGCTGCCTTTGCTGGCTCTGACGGCCACGGCTACACGAGAAGTCAAAGCCGACATCGTGCAAAAACTGGCGATGCGGAACGAGCGGATTTTTCAGCAAAGCTTCGCCCGGCCTAATCTTTCCTATTCCATTATTACGACGGAAGATAAGGAAGTACGCTTACAGAAAATCCTTACCAATGTCCCCGGTACCTCCGTCGTATACGCCCGGAGTCGCCGTCGTACCCAGGCCATAGCCAATGAACTCAGTCGCCGGGGTATTCCGGCGACGTTTTATCACGCGGGCTTAAGTGCCTCGGACCGAGCCATGCGACAGGAAGCCTGGCTTAAGGGACGTATACGGGTGATGGTCGCAACGAATGCCTTCGGGATGGGAATCGATAAACCCGACGTACGTACGGTCATCCACCTGGATTTACCCGATACCCTCGAAGCCTATTTTCAGGAGGCTGGACGCGGGGGCCGGGATGGGGAAAAGGCGTACGCCGTAGCTCTGGTGGCTCCGGGGGATGGAAAAGAGTTGGTTAAACAGGTAGAGCAGCAGTATCCCGAGCTGGATTTCGTCCGCCGGGTCTATCAGTGTCTGGCGAATTATTTCCGGCTGGCCATCGGAGCGGGAGAGGGAAGTAGTTACGATTTTGATCTGAATGACTTTCAATCGACGTTCGGACTGGCTACGACCGAGACCTACTACGCCCTAAAAATTCTGGAAAGTGAAGGATTCATTCAGATGAGCGAATCGTATCATAATCCGTCCAAACTACATTTTACGGTCAACAGCCGCGAATTATACGAATTTCAGGTACGCAATGAACGCTTTGATGGCTTTACGAAACTGCTGTTACGGATGTACGGCGGAGCCTTATTTACGGAATACCTGATTATCTCGGAATCGGCCATCGCCAAAGCCTATCTGGTACCAGAAGCCGAAGTACGAACGCTGTTGTATCGGCTCGAAGAACTGAATGTGATCGAATACGATCCGCAGAAAACCAAACCGCAGCTAACCTTCATTACGGCTCGTTACGATGCTGCTGGCCTGCCGCTTTCGGTACGGGCTATTGCGGCCCGCCGCGACCGCGACCTGAGCAAAGTACAGGCCATGATTGCGTACGTAGGAAATACGACCCGTTGCCGGACGCAGCTATTACTCGAATATTTTGACGAACCTACCGATTACGAATGCGGGATTTGTGATACCTGCGTGGCTCGAAAAAAAGCCCGGCAAACAGCGGGCTCAATGACCCAGGAAAAGCAACGAATCGTGGATGCGTTAGCGAGTGGACCCATTACCATTCAGCAATTAGTGGCTCGTTTAGCTCCCAAGAATGAAAACGCTTTTCTATTACTCGTTCGGGAATTAGTAAGCGAAGAAGTAATGGCGTATGATGCGTTAGGGAATTTGTATTTGCGGTAATCTAGGGGGTAATAATATGATAAACGATGCCAAAATTAGCCTGGAAATATTTCCGGGCAATTCCAGCTCTTTTCGGGAATACGTAGTCGTATTCACCTTCTAAAAAAACAGCAAATTTGGAAGATAAAGGCATTTGAAAACCGACTTTTGGGGCAAGTCCGAAATAGGAATTTTTAAAACTACTAGAAGTCTCAGTTGCCGTATCCCGGTAAGAACCACTTCCTTTCGTCAGATAAACACCCGTTTTAATACCAACATAGGGACGAACGCCTTGGGTAGTGAAAAAATACTCTCCCGTCACGGTAACGGGCGTAAGTTGAGTTTTGCCCTTACTTTCAATAACTACTTGATGATTGTTATCCAACGTCTGAACGCGAAAGGTTTGGGTTAATCGATCTACGGAAACGCCGACAGCGAAGTGAGGATTGAGAAAATAACGGCTTTGTAAACCAAATCCTATTTTACTTTTATAATTATCATACGGTTTTGCATGAATGGAAGCAGAACCATATACACCGATCTGAATCTGACTCTTTGCCTGAAAGAAAAAGGAGGAGAGTAATACTATACAAAGGCAAGTTATAAAACGCTTCATAGGTAGAGTTGAATAAAGCTGAATCGCAACAAAATAAAAATAGCCTTCCCTTAAAAACAATGTTTTAAATTCTAATTTTTCCTGAAAGCCATAAGGTAGGAGTTAATAGTAGCGTCTATTTTCTAATTCTATTTGTAAAGAGGGGTATATAGTGCTTCATTGAAAGGAGATAGCGTTAAGGTAAATTTATACCATGGAATGCAACCTTGCCTTTGCTTTTCTCATCTTTCCTCACGAGTGCCATTAAGCAACGCTATTTTCCGTTTAACACATTTTAACTAATGTATTCGTTGTTAAACTAAAAATCTCGTTCATCTTTAGCCCTCTGATTGAAAGCCTCCCTATCTAAACCTTCTCTATGCGTCACTTTCTACTGAGTGCCTGTCTGCTCTTACTGGCTTTTTGTACCCATGCCCAAACGCGGGTGGTGGTCAAAGGTCGTATGGTTGATACGACCAACGCTGCTTTACCCTTTACAACGGTCATGTTACTAACGCCCAAGGATTCGGCTCTGGTGAGCTACGCCCGAGCCGATGAAAAAGGAGCATTCGAATTCAAGAATGTGCGGCGGGGAACGTACTTGCTCAAGACCTCTTACACCGGTTACTTACCTTTTCAGAAAGAGTTTACACCCGGCGAGGCAGCAGTTACGGATTTGGGTGAGCTAACCATGAAGCCCATTTCCAAAGAACTCTTTGAAGTAGTCGTGAAAACGGCCAAAGCTCCCCTGAACATTCGCGGCGATACCATCGAATACAACGCCAGCTCCTTTAAAGTACCACCGGGATCTACGGTGGAGGACCTACTGCGGCGATTACCCGGTTTTCAGATTGAACAGGATGGGAGTATCCGGGCTCAGGGACAGGAGGTGAAACGCGTAACCGTTGATGGCAAGAACTTCTTTGGCGGCGATCCTAAAACTGCTACCAAGAACTTGGGAGCCGAAACCATTGATAAAATTCAGGTATACAATAGCAAGTCCGAGCAGTCGAAAGCGACGGGTATTGACGACGGCAAGAAAGAGAAAACGGTCAACCTGGCTTTAAAAGAAGAGTACAAAAGAGGAGGATTTGGAAAGATCAAAGCAGGAGTGGGTACGGACGAACGCCTAGATGTTCGGGGGAACTACAACAAATTCGATGATAAGCAGCAGTTTGCCGTCGTAGGGTTCGGCAACAATATCAACCAGTCGGGTATGAGCTGGGATGACCGTCAGGATTTCTACGGTAGTTCAGCCTTCCGTTGGGATGAAACGGATTTTGGCTTCGGAGGAGGATTGACCGGCAGTGACGGCGGCGGCGATGGGGTCATCATTCAGGGCGGCAACGTCATCATTATGAATGGAGGGGGCGGTGACCGGGGTTTTAACAATTCATACGCCGGGGGTCTGAATTATAACTACGAAACCAAGAAGAAAAAATTCAGCTCCAACTACTACTATAACCAGCGTCGGAACTGGATCGATCAGGTATCCAAACGGCAGAGCATTCTGGCGGATAATGAATTCGAGACCAATACGACGTCTAATGAATACACGAAAAACGACAACCACCGCGTGCAATTACGGTACGAGGATAATCTCGATTCACTCAATACGCTGATTCTGATTGCGAACGGTACCATCAATAACCAGACGTATACCCAGGGTAAACAGGAAGAAAACCTGCGGTCAGGGGGGCGTTTGACGAGTCAGACCACGCAGGATAACCGGAATACCAGCCAGACCATCAACTTCTCCGGTTCGGCCCTGTACCGGCATAAGTTCAAACAAAAAGGCAGAAGTTTTGCCGCCAGTGCTACCTTCAATCTAAACAATGGCGATGCGGACGGACAGCAAAAATCGGACAACGAATTCTTCGTGCCTGCTGAAACAGGTGCTTTGCCACCCCGC
>NZ_JBMDWJ010000348.1:0-4971 GCF_048595215.1 Siphonobacter sp. | reverse complement strand
AATTTTTTAGTTTCTCGAAGGGGTAGTTTTTTGCTTAGAAAAAATTAGGGGTGACCGACGCCTATGGCCTTTTACAAATCGACGCGACTGGACAGTTTACGGTACGAAATTCGTGGACCCGTTTACGAAAAAGCTCTGGAACTTGAAGCTCAGGGTTATAAAATCATCAAGCTAAATATTGGCAATCCGGCCCCGTTTGGCTTTGATGCTCCCGACGAAATCATCCACGACATGATCGTGAATATTCGGGATGCACAGGGCTATTCCGATTCGCGGGGTTTGTTCGCGGCTCGCAAGGCGGTCATGCACTACACGCAGAGCATTGGTATCCCGGGCGTCACCATCGACGACGTGTACATTGGCAACGGCGTGAGTGAGCTGATTCTACTGACCATGCAGGCCCTGCTCGACGATGAGGATGAAGTGCTCATCCCCTCGCCCGATTATCCGCTCTGGACGACCTCGGTAGCTCTGGCGGGTGGCAAGCCCGTTCACTACATCTGCGACGAAGCTTCGGACTGGAATCCGGATATTCAGGATATTGAACGCAAAATTACGCGTCGTACCAAGGCCATTGTCCTGATCAATCCCAACAATCCGACGGGAGCGGTATATTCCAAAGACGTATTGGCTCGCATTGCCCGGATTGCCGAAGAGCACCAATTGATGCTGTTTTCGGATGAGATTTACGATAAGATTCTGTACGACGGAGCCATTCACTACCCCATGGGTACCCTGGCCACGGATACGCTTTGTTTGACGTTCGGCGGGCTTTCCAAAAACTACCGAGCAGCCGGATTTCGCGGCGGCTGGCTGATTCTGAGTGGAGCCAAACACCGGGCCAAGTCCTACATTGAAGGGTTGAACCTGCTGGCCAGTCTGCGGCTGTGCGGGAACGTCCCGGCCCAGTTTGCCATTCAAACGGCTTTGGGCGGTTATCAGAGCATCAACGACCTGGTAATTCCAACGGGACGGCTGTACAAACAAATGCAGCTTAGTTACGACCGCATTACGGCCATTCCGGGTATTACCTGCGTAAAGCCCAAAGGAGCGTTGTACCTGTTTCCGAAACTGGATCTGAAGAAATTCCGCTTTGCCAACGATGAACAGTTCGTGTACGAACTGCTGGTAGAGCAGCGGGTACTCTTAGTTCCCGGTACGGGCTTCAACTACGCCAAAGATGATCACTTCCGCATCGTAACCCTCCCGCCCGTCGAGCAGCTCAACGTGGCGATTGACCGGATTGAAACGTTCCTGGAGCAGGGTGCTGAAAAGAAAACCGTTGAAGAACCGCTGGTGGTTCTGCCGCAATAAAACCGAAAGTCAGATGTTTCGCAAAGCATCTGACTTTTTCGTCTATTCCCCTTTGAATACTATGTTTGGGTGCCGCCCCCTCACTCAAAACCGTACCTTTCCGTATGAATGATCAACCTCTATTTGCCTCCAAACGGCAGATTCTGTTTTTTGTATTGTCTGGCTTTTTTATTGCGAATGCCCTGGTAGCCGAAATCATTGGCGGTAAAATTTTTTCCGTGGAAGGCGTACTGGGCTTACCCTCCGCTAACATCCCAACACCCTGGGGCGACAAGTGGTCATTTAACCAGGCAGCGGGGGCTCTTAACTGGCCACTGGTGTTTATCATTGGCGATATGATCAATGAGTATTTCGGCCGAAAAGGGGTTCGCTGGTTGTCGTTTCTCACGGCGGGACTCATTATCTATTCCTTCTTCATCATCTACGCCGCTACGACCTTACCCCCGGCCCAGTTCTGGCTTGACGTTAACAAGGGTACCACCAATTTTAACATCGATTACGCCTACAAAGTCATTTTCCGTCAGGGCTTGGGGATCATCATTGGCTCGATTACGGCCTTTTTGCTGGCTCAGTTTCTAGACGTCACCGTTTTTCAGTACCTCCGCAAGCATACCGGCCACAAGTACATCTGGATTCGGGCGACGGGTTCCACGGTAGTATCGCAGCTCATCGACAGCTTTGTGGTGGTGTTTGTTGCCTTTTACCTATTTGGTAACTGGTCGGCGGGGCAGGCTCTTTCGGTGGCCTTGAATAATTACCTGTACAAATTCATTATCTCCCTGCTGACTATTCCAATTTTGTACCTCGTTCATTATCTCATTGATCGCTGGCTGGGTACGGAAAATGCCCGCCAGATAGCCGATGATGCCGCGACGGAATTGCCCGTGTCTTTGTAAAAGAATCCGCCTATGACTGTCGATTCATTCAGTTTAACCCTTACCGAACGCGTAGCAGCCACGCCTAAAGAGATTCTATTCTCTACTGCACTTGACTTTAAAAGCCTGCCGGAAGCCCAGCAAAACACCGCGTCGGCTCACGAACAATGGACGGCTTTTCTGTCGGATTCTCAGATCGATTACGAAGATTTAGGGACCTTCAAATTCTATAATGATCAGATCGATTATGAAACTCCATCCTACAAAATACGATTAACCCCCGATACTTATACTCTGGTAGAAGCCTATCAAGCCTCTCATCCGGAGCTGGCTTTAGCTCAAATCTCCTCTACGTTCGAAGAGCAGGACAAACTTGAGGTGAAGAATCGTATTCTAGCCAAAGCTCAGGAACATGCTACCGCCTGGGCGAAGCAGGCGAATCTCCAATTAAAGCCCGATTTTCAAATACAACTCGTCGAACCAGAACCTATTGCTGATGGCTGGATTATTGGTCCGCCCTTATCGGCCAAGGTTAATCACTTCAATAGTTGGATCAAATTGACGTATCAGGTGACCTTTCATGTTGAGCCTAGGTTTTTTGCTCCAGAGGACATGACTGTTGACTACATCTCGCTTGATTAGTCGTCTTTGGTCTAAATTACCACTTACCCCTAGCGGGGTATAGCTACACAAAAAAGCCTGGTTTATAGACCAGGCTTTTTTGTGGCTATACATTAAGACTTCTTCAAGAAGCAGGTTTTTAATACAAGCTTGGTCTTTTCCACTTTACATTCTACCTCATCTTCATCATCGCTCAGGCGAATATTTTTGATGGCGGTACCTTGTTTCAGCGTCATGGAGGTACCCTTTACTTTCAGACTTTTAATCACGACTACTGAATCGCCATCTTTTAATTCATTGCCATTACTGTCAATTACACTCATTGAATTTGTTGTTTAAGTTAGGTAAAATGTTGTTTGTTTATGTTGCCTTCACAGGTAAGGTTGGGTAATGGCTTATTTCTGTTCCATAGTAGAGAAAACTTTACTCTTTTGAGTATCGTTATCCATCTAGACCAAGATTGGTCCTGTATACAAGGCCGATTAGTAGCCCCTGAGCCTTCCAGGCTGGACCTCTCCACGAATAACCATTCCAGGTCGGGCTCAAGCCGCCTACTCCCTCGGCAATGCGGTGGACCATTGCAGGATAAAAAGAGCGGTGTTCGCGATACGGACTAAAAGACCAGCCATCTCAGCGGGACGAAAAACGTACTTATTATTGTATAAAATAAACAACCTCAACGTCGCAAATTATCCAGCACAATCGCCGTAGCAATGCCTGCATTCAGGGATTCAGCTTCGCCGAACCGGGGAATGGTGATGCGTTTCTGGATAAAGCCTTCGTTTTCCGGACGGATGCCGTTGGCTTCGTTGCCAATCACGATGTATCCCGACTCGCTAAACGTTAAGCCGTGAATGGATTCCCCGTCGAGGAAGGTACCGTAAACCGTCTGTGCTTTTTCCTGCTCGAAAAATTCCTGCAGCGGGACGTAATACGTTTGTACCCGCGTAAAGGACCCCATACTGGCTGCAATCACCTTTGGATTATACACATCTACGCAGGAAGTCGAGCAGATAATCTTTTTCATTCCGTACCAGTCGGCAATCCGAATGATGGTTCCGAGGTTACCCGGATCGCGTATATCATCGAGTATCAGAGCAAATTCCTGGCCCTGTACCCGCAGCGGAAGGTTTTCTTTGGTTTCTGCAATGGCCAGAGCAGCATTGTTGGATTGTAGGGTCCCAACCTTTTCGAGTTCATCTTCCGTCACCAATTCAGGCCGGAAGGGTTGCTCGTCGAGTAGCTTTTGGTTTTCTTTGTAAAATGTATCCGTTACAAACAGAGCCTGAAGTCTAAAATCAGCGGTCAGTAACTCGCGGACACTCTTGCCGCCTTCTACCAGAAATGCTCCCGATTCCTGCCGGTGCTTTTTCTGCTGAAGCAGGCGTATTTGTTTTTGCCACTTTTGTGAGATCATTGTCCCGTATACTTATGCCATTCCCAACGAGGAAGAAATACAGTCATCTGCTGGTGATAGGAATGGCTTTTCTTGGTTTTCTAGCTGCCTGCACCCGTAATACCGAACTACGGCGAGGCGAGTATCTGTTAGCCAAACAGACCATCAAAGGTAACAAGGAAATTCCGAACGAAGAGCTCGAGGCCCTTTTACCCCAGGAATCAAACCGGGTTCTGATTACGCAACCTATTACGCCTTTTCTGTGGGTGTATCAGATTGCCCGCCCCGATTTTCTAAAGTACAAAAAGCCCCGTTTCGAACGAGAAATCCGTGAATATCAGGCCCGTATCGAACAGATTCGAAATGCTCCGGATTCGACACAATCCCGCAAAAACCTCCGTCGGATTGAGCGGCTCGACCGCAAGATTGACCACAACCGTATGGCGATTGAACAGGGTCACTGGTGGATGCGGGTTGTGGGCGAACCGCCCGCCATCATCACTGAAGAAGACGCCCGTCAGAACGCCCAGAACCTCCAGGCCTTTCTGCGTACCAACCGGGGGATGTTTGACGATTCCGTGCGGTACAAGCTTGACACGGTCAAATTTCGCCGGGTAAAAGTGCTTTACGAAGTGCAACAGGGAAAACCTTACGTACTGGATTCCATCCGGCTAGTTACGGTTGATCCCCGCATTGATAGTATTATTCAAAATACCCGGGGCATTCGCTTTCTGCGAAAAGGAAACCGGGTCGATGAGCGTAATT
>NZ_JBMDWJ010000347.1:0-10673 GCF_048595215.1 Siphonobacter sp. | reverse complement strand
CGCCGCCTGAGCTTTTCGCTCAACTTTACTTACAGTACGGGCCGGCCCTACACGCCTCCCGTGGGCAAGTACGTAATGGATGGGGTAGTGCGACCGTACTACGCCGACCGTAACCAGAATCGCATTCCCGATTACATCCGGGCCGATGTGGGCATCAATATCGAGGGGAATCACCGGGTACGTAAACTGGCTCACAGCTCCTGGACGCTATCGGTGTACAACCTGCTCGGGCGTAAAAATCCGTATTCGGTCTATTTCGTTACCGAAAACGGGAAAATCAATGGGTATCAATTGTCCATCTTTGGCCAGCCCATTCCAAGCATTACGTATAATTTCAAATTCTGATGAGATACTGGGGACTTTTTTTCGGAATCCTGCTGGCGGTCAGTAGCTGTATTGATCCCTTCAAGCCCGCCGATTCTTCCCTGAACAACCGGTATCTGGTTGTGAGCGGATTTCTGAATACCAGCGGGGATACCACGGTCATTACACTATCACGAACGCAACCCGTAAATGATGTCACGCCGCCGGTGGCCGAAAGCGGAGCCCGCGTGCAAGTGAGAGGGGATCAGGGTACAACGTTGCCCTTGATCGAAATCCAAGGGGGTACCTATATCTTGCCCCCGCGAAAGTTCGTAGGCAATGAGAATTTTCGGATTCAGATCACTACCTACGACGGTAAGACCTATGTTTCTGATTACGTACCAGCCAAGCAGAGCCCGGCTATCGACAGTGTAACCTGGCAGGCGGATCGGCCCAACAACGTCATGCGTTTTCTCGTGCATACCCACGATCCGACCAACAATACTCGCTTTTATCGCTGGAAAGTCGAAGAAACGTACCAGTATCAAAGTGCTTATTACTCGGGCGTGGAAGTCGTGAATAAAGAGGTTGTTCGGCGAGAGGTGGACGTATACTCCTGCTGGCGAACGGACCGACCTACGAACATCCTGATCGGGACTTCGGCTAAACTGAGCCAGGACCGCATTCAGAGTTATCCGCTGGTGATGATACATAGTTCCAGCAATAAGTTACTGGTCAAATACAGTTTACTGGTGAAACAGTATGCCTTGACGCAGGCGGCCTACGAATACTGGGACATGCTCGCCAAGACTTCCGAAACGACGGGTGGTTTGTTTGATCCGCTGCCTTCGTTAGTGACGGGTAATATCCGCTGCGAAAGTCATCCTGAAGAGTTGGCGTTCGGATTCTTTTCGGCGGGTACCGAGCAAACCTTACGTCTGACAGTACAACCGTACGATTTTAACGGCTGGTTCCCCGGTACCTATCCTCGCTGCTTAGTCGAGCCCGACACGTTGTCGCCCCAAGAAACGATATTAACCTCCGACAATAGCAGAAAGATTATTGGCTCGCTCGATATGCCCCTGCGGTATCTGCTCGTTCCCAGTAACTGTGCTGATTGCCGTTCGTTAGGGGGAAATCTCAATAAACCTAGCTGGTTTTAAACGGTATGATTGCACGAAAGTTAATAGGGCTTTTTCTGATGATATCGGCCGGACAGGTATTCGGTCAGGATGCCGTTCGCCAGGCCTTTGAGCAATACAGTCAGAAAGCATTTCAGGAAAAAGTATATCTGCACAGTGACCGTTCGTTTTACGTAGTCGGCGAAACGCTTTGGTTTAAACTCTACGTAGTCGATGGAACGACCCACCAACCCGCCGATTTGAGTAAGGTTGCGTACCTCGAATTGCTGGATGCCAGTCACGCTCCCGTATTGCAAAGCAAGGTTTCGCTCGAGAAAGGCAAGGGGCACGGAATGCTCATTTTACCGGCTACGTTGAATTCGGGGCGGTATCATCTGCGAGCGTACACCAACTGGATGAAAAACTTCGGGGCTGATTTGTACTACGAAAAACCCCTGACAATAGTCAATAGCTTTACGAAAATACCAACGCAGGAAAAAGAGCCTCAACTGGATCTACAGTTTTTCCCGGAAGGCGGCCACCTGGTCGAATCCTTACCCAGTCGGGTCGCTTTTCGCGGTATCAATGAAAATGGATTAGGCAGTACGTTCAGCGGGACGATTCTCAATGCTTCGGATGAAACGGTAGCGACCTTCCGTCCCGAACATTTGGGGATGGGTTCCTTTGTACTGACACCCAAGGCTGGCGAAACGTACCGGGCGGTGGTGAAAGATGCCGCCGGAACCCAGCGAACCTACCCGCTGCCGGACGTACAGAAATCGGGTTACGTACTAACCGTACAGGATACGGGCAAAGAGGAACTGGAAGTACAAGTCGCCGGACCCGATGGTCGCGTGTCGTTACTGGTGCACACCCAGCGGTCGGTGCAGCAGAGTGAAAGTAGTATGATTCGCCAGGGGAAAACGCAATTCTGGGTGAAGAAAAGTGACTTGCTGGAGGGTATTACGCACCTGACCTTATTCAATGCCAATCGACAGCCCCTATGCGAACGGCTGTATTTTAAACGTCCGCAACGACCCGCCATGAAGCTCGGCGTCAAAAGCGATAAGGCGGCCTATGCACGACGGGAGAAAATAGCCCTGACTTTGCAACTGCCCGATTCGGCGGATGTTTCAGTGGCCGTGTACCGACTCGATTCCCTGCAAGGCGACGCGAGTGAAGATATTTACAGTTATCTCTGGCTAAATTCTGACTTGAAGGGTACGGTTGAAGCCCCCGCTGCTTACCTGACTGATCCGACGACCAACGTCGATTTAGTAATGCTGACGCACGGCTGGAGCCGGTTTCGCTGGGACGAAGTGATGCGTCCCGTTCCCTTTCGGTACATTCCTGAATACGAAACGCACTTGCTGTACGGAAAAGTCACCATCAATCAACAACCCGTGGCAAAGGTGCCGGTGTATCTGGCGGCTCCGGGCAAGGACGTCTGGTTGTACCCGGCGTTAAGCGATACGGCCGGACGGGTCTTTTTTCAGATGAAGCACTTTGAGGGAATGAATGAAGTCGTGGTACAAACGGCGGATACCTTGCAGCGGGTGGAGCTGGAGAGTCCGTTTTCGGACCAGTTTGCTTCGCGGACCTTACCCGCTTTTTCGTTTGACCAAACGCTGAAAAATGCACTGCTGGATCGCAGTATCCAGATGCAGGTACGCAATGCCTACCAGCCCCTGTACCAAGCCGTGCCCGTAACCGATACGGTGGCTTTTTATGGAATTGCCGAAAAGACGTATAAACTGGATGATTACACGCGTTTTCCGGTACTGGAAGAAGTGATGCGGGAGTACGTGCCCGAAGTAGACGTGCGGCGGCATCAGTCCCAATTTTCCTTTCTGATGTTGGGTCGGGCGGAATACAGCTTTACCCAACCCCCGCTCGTACTGATGGATGGCGTACCCGTATTTGACGTGAATAAAGTACTGGCCCTTGATCCGCTGAGAATCAAACGGCTTGATGTCGTGAATCGGCGGTATTTTCTGGGACCCTTACTGTTTGAGGGAATTGTCAGTTTCCGGAGTTATAAAGGTGACCTGGCCGGTTTGCAACCCGAGGGACTGGTGACTTCCTACGAGGGCGTACAGGCTCAACGGGAGTTTTATTCACCCCGCTACGATACGCCTCAGCAACGCCAAAGCCGTACGGCTGATTTTCGAACGCTTCTGTACTGGGCTCCGCAGGTAAAAACAACCCAAGCCCTCGATTTTTACACGTCCGATTTGTCTGGTACGTATCAGGTAGTCATTCAGGGGCTCTCCGCCCAAGGAGACGCCGGAAGTCAGCGGATGACGTTTGAGGTGCAGAAGTAGGTTTTGGTTAAGTCTGGAGGATTCCGATGAGGTACGATTAGGACTGCTGGCATTTTTTGCAAAGGCAGTTGCCTATGCCTATTTCAATTCCAAGTAGGTACGATTAAGACTCAGGTGTTCGACTACGAATACACTTACATGATTGGATTTCAATTCCAACTAGGTACGATTAAGACCCCGACTACCGAACTCCTCAAATCCGCTCCGGGCATTTAAAAATGGACATTTCTTCGTCAGAAAACAAGACCTTAACGCGTCGACCCCTAATGATACGATTTTACCCGGAGATCGACGACTCGCTTTGGGGCCTTGGAAAGCCGTTTTGCTGTAAAAAGGGGAGGATAGATTGCTGGAAATCGTCAGCCTGTAACGAGATCGACGACTAGAGGGTTACTGAATCACCTCTTTCAATTGCAGCAAACTACTGATTTCGTAGGTGGGATGGAGCGGTCGGCAGGCTTCGGGATCGCCAAATCCGTACGTGGCCCAGCAGGAGTCAATCGCACAGTTGTTGGCGTATTGCAGGTCCATGCTGGTATCGCCGATCATGAGGGTACTACTACCCGAATGGAGATCGAAGTGCGGCTGAATGACTTTACTATAACTCTCCGGACTGGGCTTTTTCGGCATCCCCCGTAGCAGAGGGCTGCCATCACCCAGAATCAGTGAAACGTAAGGCGTCAATCCCAGATAATCCAGCGAAGTTTCGATGGAACGAATGCCCTTGTTACTAATCACGACGATGTGTTTCCCTTGCTCAACCAGATGTTCCATCAGTTCTTTGGCTCCCGGATAACATTCCACCAATCGGTACGCATCCTGGTCGTAGATGGCCCGGTAGGTCGTCACCCATTCGTTGACTTCATCGATCGACAATGCCGGATTCAGTACCTGAAACGCCTCGCCCATTACCAGTCCTTTGCTGACGACAGCTTCCAGTTCAACCAGGGGCGGAACCGGCACACCGTAATGAGCGAAGGTAGGGGGGAAGGTCGCTAAAATGGCCTGTCGAGAATCACAAAGCGTACCGTCGTAATCAAACAGAATCAGGGAATACGGTTTCATGCCAATGGGATACAGAGAATGATAGGAAAAAGCTTCCAGCCTGAGTACGAGACTGGAAGCCTGACCGATCGGGACATTATAACGCCGATCTGTCTACCTAACTTATTTCAGCAGAGCAAGGTTATACAATTCGTACCAGTCTTCGTGCGAAAGCTTGATGTCCGCCGCACTGACGGCATTACGGATACGTTCTTCCGACAGCGAGCCAATGATGGGTAAGGTTCCCAGCTGATACAGCCAGGCTACGGCAATCTGTTCGACGTTGGCGTTGTATTTATGCCCCATTTCTTCGAGTTTCGAGCGGAGTACAACCGATTTCGCATCCGAACCATTCAGGATACGTCCACCAGCCAGGGGAGCCCAGGCCAGGGGTTTGCTGAACCGTTGCTTGATAAAATCAAGGCGTCCGTCTTCAATGGCCGTAGTGTTCGACAGGTTCAGCTCAATGTGGTTCGTTACGATGGGTCGCTTCAGGTTCGATTCCAGTAACTGGTGCTGGAACACGGTGAAATTACTGACTCCCAGATTCTTGATTTTACCGGATTTTACGAGTTCCATCAACGTACGGGCCGTCTCTTCGGGTGGGCAGAGGCGGTCCAGCTGGTTGAGCAGGAAAATATCGAGGTAATCCGTTTTGAGTCTTCGCAGGGAATTGTCCACGCTCTCGGTAATGTACGCACTGGTATTGTCGTAATACGTAAAACCGTGAGCCGATTGACGAATGCCGCACTTGCTGAAAAGAACCAGATCCTCGCGTTTGACGGACTTCTGCTGAATGACTTTACCGAAATATTCTTCGATGGTATGGTTTCCGTAATGATCGGCGTGGTCGAAGGTATTGACCCCGAGTTCCAGACATAAGTTGACCACTTTTTCCATCGACGTGAGGGTTTCGGCACCTTTGTCTTCCCAACGCCAGAATCCATAAATTGCTTCCGAAACTTTGGGTCCGGAGTCACTCAAATACACTTTTTGCATACTAAATGAGATTATAATAACCGTGGTCTAACGTGGGGTGTACGTCAAGACTTTGGACCAAAATTAGCATTAATTCCTAATGCCGAACAGGTTTTTGCGGCTGTAAACCCTATTTTACTTGGTCAGTCGCAGATTTAACAAAATATTTATACAGCCTTTTTGCTTGGTAAAAAGCCATAGAATCCATAAGTTAGCAATTCGCAGAATGAATTTTACCTTGATCAAAACATTTACTTGAAAGCTTTTTCGGATCTAGTGCTCGTAAACCAATTGAAAGCAGAGGACGATCGGACTGCTTTTAATGAGCTGTATCTACGGTACTGGAAGGTGATCTACGACATTGCCGCGAAAAAGCTACAAGATCCGGACCTGGCCAAGGATGTAGTGCATGATTTGTTTGTCGAACTCTGGTACAAACGCCATACGCTAGTCATTCATACGACCTTTGCGGGTTATCTCTATACGATGCTCAACCATCGATTCATTGACCTGCAACGTAAAAAAGCCGTACACACGCGGGCTCAGAACGAGTTGCTCAAAACGCACGAAACCGCTAGTGAAAGTGTGCACGATTCCTTCATTTACACGGAGCTGGAAACGCGGCTTATGCATCGCATTGAACACCTGCCCCCGGCCATGCGACAAATCTTTCTACTCAGTCGGCAGGAACAATTATCCCCGCAGGAAATCGCCGAACGCTTATCCCTTTCTACTCAAACGGTTAAGAACCAAATTCAAAACGCCCTGCTTCGTCTGAAGGAGTTTCAGCTGGAGAAATAAGCTGAACCTTTCTTGTGACGTATAGGTATTTCGGTTCGGTTGGTAACTGAACTCGCTCACGCATCCAGCAAACCTGATTCTTGCCACCGCATACCGACAAATACTGGTATACGTTGTACGCTAGCGTTTTCAGTAGGTAATAAACAGAGTAGGAGAGGAGCATATCTCTCCTGTTAATCAAGCCTCTGGCTCCCCAACAACTAACAACAACCAACCTACAACTAAAAAAATAACGCATTCCTTCTAGTACGATTCGTACCCGACTTCGTCATGGTGGTATACGAAGTGTTGAACCTTCCACCGTACATGGATAAAGACGATTTATACCGACAGTTTGGGATGGAGGAACCCGATGAGGATCCTGCGAATCGTGAACTGGAACAGGAAATTTTACAGCGTATTCACGGTACGCTGGGCTTTGAAGCACCCAAGGTGCGACGCTTTCGCTGGGCCTATGGGCTGGCGGCCAGTATTGTGTTGCTCCTCGGTAGCGTAGGCGTCTACTACTGGATGGCTCGCGATACGCAAGCCATCAGTATTCAAATCCCCGCGGGTAAAGTGCGGGCGATTACGCTACCCGATGGCTCCGTAGTCTGGCTCAATGCCGCGACAGCCCTGCATTACGCTCCGGATTTTAATCAGAACCGCGAAGTCTTTCTGGAAGATGGAGAGGCCTTCTTCCGGGTCGTTCACGATGAGAAACGACCCTTCGTGGTCCACGCCGGAAACGTACAGACCCGCGTGCTGGGGACTACCTTTCGCGTAAAAGCATACCAGGCTCTCGAAACCCTGCAGGTCTCGGTCGTAACGGGTAAAGTAGCCGTGAGCGAAGGCACAAAATCGCTGGCCGTACTGGAAAAAAATCAGGAAATAACGTACCTGAAAACGGAACACAAGGCCATCGAGCGAACCATCGATGCCGCCGAAACCGTAGAATGGCAAACGGGCAATGTCGTACTCAAGGCCGTAAGCTTCGCCGACATTGCCCTGGCGATTGAAAACGCCTACGACGTTCGAGTCATTTTCAACCGAGCTACCTTCCGCAATTGCGTGAGTAGTCTTGCCTTTCAACCCCAATCGCAAAAACTTAACGAAGTGCTTGATTTAGTGAAAGATATCCAGGGAATTCAGTATGAAATTAAAGGAAAGGAGGTGCTGATTTCAGGAACTGAATGTCAGTAACGAAAGGAACCGTACCCGCGGAAACAGGTACGGTTCGGCCAGCGGCCCGGTGAATGAGGTAGGAGTCGGACACCGGAAAACCGCCGCTGGGTTTAATACAGGGATTAAACACACTTAAATGTATGAGAAAAAGCAAACGAATCAAACTCATGAGGGTTGGATTGATTGCGTGCGGCATGATGCTTACGGCGGCGGGGAGCCTGCTGGCCGAAAAAAGCTACAGCCAGCATCTGATCAGTAAGAAAGTAACGCTTGAACTCCGGGAAACCTCGCTGGAAAAAGCCATCGAAACCCTGCGGAAAACGAGCCACATTGATTTTACCTATAACAACAACGAACTAAGAAAAATTAAGGTACCGGCGGGAACATTTACCAATGATAACGTCGGTCATGTACTCACTGCTCTATTAGACCACACGGCGTACGCGTACCGCGAAACCGATCACAGCATTGTTATTTTTAAACGTCGGGAGGCCCTGCCCGTACCGCCAACGCCAGTTCATCAGCCCGTAGTCGCGGCGACGGTGAAAGAAATGGCCGTTCGGGTCAAAGGAAAAGTAATTGATAGTAAAGGTGTTACGCTGCCCGGCGTTAGCGTCGTCATTAAGGATACACAACGGGGTACGCTCACCGATCAGAAGGGGGAGTTTACACTCGATAATGTGAAGGAAACGGATGTGCTGATTTTTACCTTTGTCGGTTTCAAAACCCAGGAAGTCGTACTGGGGAATCGCGTAGAGCTGGAAGTGGTACTCGATGAATCCATCAAAGGACTCGACGAAGTTGTCGTCGTGGGATACGGAACCCAGAAGAAAGGTAACCTGACCGGAGCCGTATCTACGGTAGAAACCGATAAATTTTTGAAATCCCGTCCGGTAACCGACGTCGCTCGCGGCTTGCAGGGAGCGGTACCGGGGCTGACGATCTCGACGACGAGCGGTGACCTGGGTACGAACCCGCAGATCCGGTTGCGGGGACTAACGGGCTCGCTCAACGCCGGAAACGGGGCCCAACCCCTGATTCTGGTCGATAACGTCGAAATTCAGAGTCTGCAAATGGTCAATCCCGATGATATCGAATCCATTTCGGTACTGAAAGATGCGGCTTCTACGTCCATTTACGGAAGCCGGGCCGCCTGGGGTGTCGTCCTGATTACCACCAAATCCGGAAAGAAAAACACCCGGAGTCAGGTAACGTACTCGACGAACTTTTCCTATAGCACACCTACCACGACGCCTAAAATCGCCGGTGCCGCCGAAGGTCCGGAGTACGCACTTGCCGCGGCTCGCCGCTCGAACCCCGCCGCTACGACGTTTGGTACCGTAGGGATGTATTTTACCGATGAAAGTATCCAGAAAATCCGCGACTGGGAAGCTCAGTACGGCGGACAAAACCTGGGTAACGACATGGTACTGGGTCGTGATTTTGAAATCAAGGACGGTCGTTTGTACTTCTACCGCCCCTGGGACGCCGAAGCCATGTTCATGCGGAAATGGGCTCCCCAGCAAACCCATAACCTAGGCATTACGGGCGGTTCAGACAAAACCAGCTACAACCTGAGTCTGGGTTACCTCGATCAGCAGGGGGTACTCAAGGATAAAACGGACAAGTTTGATCGCTATAATGGTACGTTCAGTATCAACTCTTCTATCAATAAATGGCTGGACATTAACGGAAAAATTCTGTTTTCGAAGAGCGTATTCGAGACACCGTTCTCCTTTACCGGTACGGCCTTCGATCCGCTGTATTACCTCTATCGCTGGCAACGCGTGTACCCTTACGGAACCTACGAAGGCAAACCCTTCCGCAGTGCGGTAAGTGAAGTGCAACAGGCTCAGATGATCAATGCAACCGAGAACTTCCTGCGGGCTACTATCGGCGGACGACTGAAACTGATGGAAGGACTGACCATTGATGCCAACTATACCTATTCCAACACCAACCGGCACATTCGGGATGTCGGCGGGAAAGTAATGGCTTGGAACCAGTGGAATGGCGTACCGCTCAAGTACGAATCTTACGCCAGTGCTTCCTACGATCGCGTGGTGTACCGCTCCCTGTGGGATGAAATGCACACGGTGAAAGCCTTCGGTACCTACCAGAAAGAATTGACCAACCACTCCATCAAGGTGATTGCCGGGATGGACATGGACATCAAGCAAAACTGGGATCAGCGTTCCGAACGACGCAATTTGCTGGACATGAATCTGGGCGAATTACCCTTGGCTACGGGTGATCAGTACGTAGACGGCGGACGGGGTCACTGGGCTACGCAGGGTTTCTTTGGCCGCTTGAACTACAGCTACAAAGATAAATTCCTGGTGGAATTGAACGGTCGTTACGACGGTTCCTCGTTCTTCCCAACCCGAACGCAGTGGGCCTTTTTCCCCTCGGTCTCGGCGGGATACGTGATCTCGGAAGAGCCGTTCATGAAACCCATCGAACCCATTGTAAGCTCATTGAAAATTCGGGGCTCGTACGGTTCACTGGGTAATACGGACGTGGGGTCAACGACGTTCCGTCCGACGATGGCTACTTCCAACTCCAACTGGTGGATCGGCAGTACGAACATGTTGACGGTGAATACGCCAGCTCTCGTACCCGCTTCGCTCACCTGGGAAACGATCAGTACCCTTGATTTTGGGGCAGATGCCAAGCTGTTGAAGAATAAAGTAGGCGTGACCTTTGACTGGTACCGCCGGACCACCAGCGACATGATTACAACGGGTATTCAACTGCCGAGTACCTTCGGTGCAGCAGCTCCCCGTCGAAACTACGGTGAAATGCAAACGACGGGATGGGAACTGGCCGTTTATTTCAATCATGGATTTAAGAATGGACTGAACGTAAACCAGGGACTGAAGCATTCGGATTTTACCCAGAAAAATACACCCTTAGATGGTACACAGGTGAATGGGAA
>NZ_JBMDWJ010000346.1:0-17041 GCF_048595215.1 Siphonobacter sp. | reverse complement strand
TATACTTCGGCGGTTTGTGGGGTGGACAACTTCAGTCGTATCGGAATAATACCTTCGATGCCGCCCACCAGGAGCCGGTCGGTGATGAACCCGCTCTGGGGCCTCGGGTCGCCCGGCTGACGGAGGATATGCTGTCTTTTGCCGAAGAGGTCAGAGAGATTGTACTGACGGATGAAAACGGCGAAGTACTGACGGCCGGAGATAACGACCGCCGCTTTTTTGAGGCGAGTTGGGTGCATAAATATCAGGGCAAATATTACTTCTCGTATTCTACTGGCGATACGCATTACATCTGCTACGCCATCGGAGATAGTCCGTACGGACCTTTTACCTACGCAGGAAGAATTCTGGAACCCGTAGTCGGCTGGACGTCCCATCACTCCATCTGTGCATTTGAGGGGCAATGGTATTTGTTTTACCATGATTCCAGTTTATCCAAAGGGGTGACGCATTTACGGAGTATAAAAGTGACTCCGCTGCTCCATGATGAAAAGGGGTATATTCAGACTATCTACCCGTACCGATAGTCCGATTGTTTTTGACATGGTTGGCCCAGAGTCTGTTTAGGCTCTGGGTTTTTGTGTTAATGTCTTTTGTTAGGTGTATAAACTGAGTTTGGTGCCGATGGCAGTGGGGGCTAGTGGCTTATACTTACTTCTATAGCAGTATAGAAGGTTTGCTCTTTTAGAGGTCCGTTATTCACCTAAACGGAGTTTAGCCCTCCTTGTTGGCTGTTTGGTAGCCCGTGAACCTCTCCTTAACTGCCTAGCTTAGCTCAAGGCCACCGTATTGCCCGCGAGGCAGGTTACTCCGTTGCTCACGGGCGGGAGGGGTTTGTTCTTCCAGTAATAGTTGATGTCGGCTAGTTAATAGTGGATAGTAGTTAAAATACAAGTAAAAACCTTCATAGACGGCGTAAACCCGCATCCCTTCCTATCGCATTCCATGGCGGCCACCATGGAATGGTTTCATCCGTAATACGGTGGCCTAGAGCAGGATGAAAGGAGCAGTGGGCGTGCCGACATGCGATGCTCGACATGGAAGGTCTATGGACTAAAATACTAGCCGTATCTGTGGTACGAAAGACCTCACTAGTAAAGGGTTAGGTCAAACGAAGACTCGTTTGAGATCGGCAAAATTCGCATAAAGCATTCCCGTACGTTATTGATCCACTGTTCATTACCACTCACTTTTGTTGAGTAAACACTGACCAAACGATCATGAAAAACAAAGAACAAGTACTCCTGCATCATTCCCTGGGCCTGGATCAATGGGACGACGAAGAAATCGGTTACGACGACAACTGGATGGTTTCCGCCACCGATCTGTTCCGAACCTTTGAGTACCTACCCGATGAATCCCTCGACTAGTCGAGGGTCGGTACCATTCGCTGTTTGGCCCGGGCCGAGTCGTAATACTTGGTCAGGGAAGCGTACACAATCAATTCGTAGGCCCGCTGCTTGGTTGGGAAAATGCGGTTGATCATCATGTGAATTAAGCTCGCCAGTAGGTGATACCGTTGTTCCTTTCCCGCAAACGAACTACTCAGGTGATTCAACACGTCCGTCAAACCGGAAGGAACCGACTCGCGGGGTGCATTCAGCTGTTGTTCAATCAAAGGCCGGTACAGTCGGTATTTGTCATTCAGCTGTTTGCGTAACGTTGGATTTCCACTGAATTCCTGAAAAAACTGGCTATTCAGATGGCTCATGAGTTCGTGCCGTTCGGCAAGACTCAAGCCCGCTTCAGCCAGTAACTGATCGATCTGTCGGGTGGTAAACACGAACCGTAGGCTTTCATCGGCGGCAATGCCGACTTCTTCCAGAAAGGAAAGGGTCGTTAGGCTGTCGTAATGGAAGATTGTTTCGCAATGTTCCATATGCTGCATCCCGTAGCGTTCCAGTTCCCGCTGATACGTATCCGTCTGAATGCGGTGCACTAGTCCCGTCTGTACGTGGGGTCGCAGTACCTGCTCAATGGCTCGGATGACGTGGTGATAGAACTCCAGGTGCGGATTTCCCAGAAACCGGAGCCGCAGGTGCGGATCGGGATCTTTGTAGCGAACAAAGAAAAACTGACGGATGATGTGATTACCTAAAAGCTGGCGTATCACCGGATACAGGCTTTGGATCAAGATTAAGTCCGAAGACTTCTCGCCGATGTACACCTTCAGGTACAGCCATTCGCTGCCAATCGAAAAGCGACGCTGCGGTACTTCGGAAGGCTTGTGCGACAGCCCCGGAATGGGCGATACCGCCGTATTGTAAAAAGGCAGAATAAGCTCGTGCGTAAACCGAAGGCCCCCAGCCGAGACCGGGCACTGCTCGGGCGTGGACAGAAATTCCAGCAACTGAAGCGTACCCTGTTTGCGTAATTCCAGCCAGAGTAGCTGTAGGGACGGAGAATCCTGGGCGTTGATCAGCAATTCATTATCCCCCGAAGCCAGTACAAAAAAATCCGGTAAGCCTTTCTGCTTTAGCACGCTGAGTAGTTGATTGGCTGACGCACACTCTTCGCTGCGTAAAGCCCACCGGGCTCGGCTGATGATGATGTTTTCGTAGCTAACTCGTGGTAAAAAGGCCTGTTTCTTCAACAGACTCCAGTCCCAGTGCAAGAGAAAAGGCGTATCCTGCGACTGTAAATCGCACAAGAAACGGTACAGCGGCAGGCTATTTTGGTAATTATGAGCATTCGAAAGCCGGGGAATAACGCGTTTGTTAAGCCGCTGCGAGCGTAAAATCACCTGCTGATTTTGCAGCGATACCCGCAAATCTTCCAGCGGAATCTGATAGGCGGGGTCCACCGATGATTGGCCCATGTACGGGATCTCGTACGTGTGCAAAGCAGGTCTGGTCAGGATATTACCGGCTCTGGAGTCGGGGCAGTAGACGATTTCGGCGAAAATGACATCGGCGTGAAAACGCTCTTCCTCGGCCACACACGCCCGTACCTGCTCCGTCAGGGTTGCACTTGCTTCACAAAACCGACTCAGCAAATTCACCGCAGAAGGGCCGCTACAGGCCGCCATGCTGAACTGAAAATCTCCCTGATCCAGGGCTTGTTCTGACGCGGCAAGCAGACTACCCAACACGTAAAAGCTATGAGCCATGCGTGGGGAAGGAAGCTGATGCTGACCAATCCAGGCCAGATCGTCGTTGCTGAGTTGAATTTCCCGTTGATGCGTACTAAGGCAATGACTGAACTTTTCCAACAGAAAATCCTGCCACCAACTGGGCCGGGCTTCCGTGTCTTCGGGGGTTACGCTGGGCAATGACAGATCATCCACCATCGGGGCGTACCCCATGCCTAAAGGCGACTGCTGACCGTATCCTACGCCAATTTCGTGATCCAGGGCCAAGGCCAGCGGTACTTCTTCATCTTCGTAGCGATTGTAAAAGCGACGTTTAAAGGCTTCCAGTTCCGGGTTTTTATAGGGCCGATGCAAGACCATCAGCCGGGAAAGTTGCTTCGTAATTTTCTCCACCACCGAAGCCTGTAGCTGATTAAACGCTAGTGAATGAAAAGCATCTACCTGAATGATGTCGGGTTTGGAAGTGGCCTGGTCATACTGCTCGAGCCAGCAGCGGGTTGCCTCATACGTCAGGCGGAGATCCCTGTTGGACCGTAGTAGGCTCTGAAGCTGGCTCAAAATAGCGACCAAGGGTTGCGTACTAGCAAGCGTTTGCAACCGTTCGATCAGATAGTTTAAGTAATCCGTACCCGTCAGCGTAGGCTCAATTTCAAACACCAGTAAGTGGTTGCTCAGCAATTCTTCCAGATATTCCTCGGCCTCGGCTGGTTCGATACCTAATTCACTTAGGCCATGCGTTAATTCGGGTAACGTAGCTCCCTGGCGAGCCTGTTCGAAAATCAGTTCCAGAAACTCATTCTTTTCCACGGCACTGATAAAATACTGCCGTTGCTGTTGTACCCGCAGCGGCTCAACGTAGCGGTACGAATCGCCTACCGTATACAATGACGTACACGGATACACGCGAAGCTGCGAACGGAGTACGGGTTGCTGGGTGAGCCAGTCTTTCAAAGCAAACAGACATTCCACATCCAGACGGGTGTGCGTTTGCAACTGCTCCCGATCAACCCCTTCCCAGTGCGTAGTCGAAGCAATTTGCCCGACCGAACAACCCGCAAATAACCCGTACGGCGTACACCGGGTACTCATGCGGATGGCGTATTTATACAGAGCGTATAAAAACTTGTCGCCTTCGGGTAGTTCATTACCCGCAAACCACTGCTGAAATCGCTCGTACAAAGCCGGAGAGGCCAAACATAAGGCCTGTTGGGCCAATGGACTGGCGTACCAGGATCGTAGCTGATCGGCTAGGGGAATGGAAGAGGCATTTTGCTGGAGTTGGAGGAGTTCGTCAATTGACCAGTGTGGTTGGCGGAGGAGGTAAAATCCAAACGGGTGGAGCATTGGATATCAGGGGGCTGGTTGGTTAGCTAAATGTAAGCTTTCGACCCCTGTACTACATTACCGAGCAAGGATAAATTTTGATTGCCTGTAACTAAATTGATAAAAATCAATACTTGTCAAGACATTGGTAATGAACGTTTTAAGTAATACTAAACCACTGCTGGTTGATTGTAAACCTGAGGTAAGATTAATAACCTGATTCAGCTAATGCAATGTATTTTTCAATAGCCTGCTGAAACTGTTGGGCGGGGAAGGGCTCGGTAAGAAAATGAAGGCGTTCGAGCCGATAGTGAGCATACAGGTGCTCGGGGTACAGCGAAGACAGGATGAGTGACTTGCAGTGACGCAAGGTAGTAACCAGGGATTCTGGAAGAAGCGAATGGGGTTCGGGAAGGCTGACAAAAACCAGATCGTACTTCCCCGATCGTATCTCCTGAACTGCTTCGCTAGAGTACGAGCCGGTCCAGGTTAAATCCAGACAGCCCGTACGCCGGATGTAATGTTCCAGCAGGGTATCGGATAGATACGATCGGTGAAGTAAGAGGCAGTTAAACATGAATTAGCGACCGTAAGTGATGGTAAACATTTCGCAAAGCCGTGAGGAAACCGTTAAATCAGAGCGTCCTCCCGTGGAAGCATGTAAGGATACCAAGCGTTCTTTTTTAAGGACTAAGCGGTTAGTGGAAGTAGAGGGCGTTTTCATAAGCGGTAGAGCGAAATGGTTGGTTTGTAAACCTCTCTGGGCGAGGAGGACATGACAAAGGTAAAACTACGGCTTGCGGCAATTCAAGAAATTTAGCCGGACTCGACGCAACCTTCGACGAATGAAAAGCTGGCATCGTCGAATGCATTAGTCGAGCGGGGAAGGCGACTGTTGTTCCAACTGAAGGATTAGCTCAGCGGTGTACATTTGCTCACCGGCATTGAGGGAAAGTTGGTGCTGACCCGGATACAGCAGATCGAGTCGTTTGCGGGTATTGACCAGTCCTACACCTCCGGAATTGGGTTTTTGCGGAGCTGGATTCGAGAGCGAACTGACGCTGTTTTCTACCCGAAAGGTAAACGTTGACCCCTCCAGATGAGCGGCTACTCGAACAAAGGCTTTATCGCGGGTCTTACTGGCTCCGTGTTTGAACGCGTTTTCAACCAGCGAAATCAGGAGCAAAGGGGCAATTTGATGCTGCTGAAAATCACCAGTTTCCGTATAGCTGATCTCCACCCGCTGTCCGTGGCGGGCCCGTTCCAGTAGCAGGTAGTTTTGAATAAACTCCAGTTCCTTCGCAACGGTAATGCGTTCAACGTTCGACTCGTACAGATTATACCGTATCAGGTCCGAAAGCTTGAGTACGATTTCAGCGGCTTCATCGTCAAGATCCACCACCCGTACGTAAAGACTGTTGAGCGTATTGAAAAGAAAATGCGGGTTGATCTGAGACCGGAGGAAATCCAGCTCCAGAGCCAGATTGTTCTTTTCCAGTAGAAGTTGTTTGCGGTCGGACTCGTATTTATCCCGTTCGAGTCGTAGAGCTCGGTTGCGGTATTGAGTAATGTCTTTAATTCCCTTGAAAAACAGAATGACGGTAGGAATAAATAGCGACCAGGAGTAACTCCATAAGGCCGTTGGCAAGTGCGTAAAACAGCCCAGTAGGCCGTGGGGCTTAAGAAATTGATGCCAGATTTTTTCTACGTAGGATACTTCGGCAAGGCCGTAACCATTCGAATAGGGCTGTACCCACTGGAAACTGTAATAGTTAATTAAATAAGTGGCCTGAAATACCAGCAAAATCGCTCCAATCAGATAGGGAATGCGACGGGTATAGAGATAACGGGGAAAAACAAAATGGCCCAGCCCGTAATACACACTGATATCCACCAGCCAGGTAATCAGCGAGAGCCGGAAAACGACTTCGGCATTATCATGTACGAGCCGGGGAGCAAAATAATGCCGATCCAAAAAGTACAGCAACAGCCAGGCCAGCAAATGCAGACCCACGCTTTTCAACTTGCTTTGATAGCGGTGATAGAAGGTAGTCAAGACTAGCTACGGTTTTTGCGTAAGGTTTCCATAACCGATTCCCGAAAGGTGACGCCGATGGGCACTTTCTTGCCGTCCGTCGTCGTAATGACGTTGCCATCAATTTCCTGAATGGCTCGTTTGCGAACGATGTACGAGCGATTAACCCGCAGAAAAAGGGCCGCGGGCAGCATGGCTTCGATCTTCAGCATGGTCATGTGCGTGACGAGTACCCGGCCCGGCAGGTGAATTTTCAGGTAGTCTTTCATGCCTTCAATAAAGACGATTTCTTCGGGTACGACCTTGATCAGCTTCTTATCTTCCTTAATCAGGATGAAATCCGTATGCTCCGGGGCGGGTTCAGTACTGGGGGCCGCCGCTGGTGGAGCGGGGGTAGGGACTTCCGGCGAAAACGACCGATTCCCCGTGGCTTTATTGATGGCCCGCATGAAGCGTTCGAAGGATACGGGCTTTAATAAGTAATCTGTCACCTGATGCTCAAAGCCTTCCACGGCGTAATGCGGAAAGGCCGTTACCATGATTACTTCCGGCTTGGGCGTGGGGAGCAGACGTAAAAACTCAAATCCGGTCATTTCCGGCATTTCGACATCCAGAAAAATAAGCGAGGGTTGGAGTTGCTGTACCTGAAATAAGGCATCTACGGCATTATCACAGGTACCAATCAGTTCTAAAAAAGGGACCCGACTAACGAACTTTTCGATCAGCTGACGGGCGGGCAATTCATCATCAATAATAAAGCAACGAACGGGGGATAGCGGAGCAGTCATAGTTTCATAAGCTGAGCCCTGGCAATATACACGGAAATTATTGATGTGTCGGCCCTCTTCATTCGTCGAACGCTTTCTTTCACTGGTCTAAAAAGTTTTTAAAACGGGAGTGGCTAAGCGTATTTCGATTCGTCAAACGACTCAAACCTAAACGAACTCAACAATGACGACTACGAACACAGTACCTGCCATTGAATTGCTGACGACGCGTGCGATTAGTCTTAAAATTCGGAAGCTACGGGAAATCTATAGTTACTCGCAGGAATACGTAGCCTTTCAAATGGGCATTAGCCAGGCTGCGTATTCAAAAAAAGAATCCGGTCGTACGGAATTATCCCTGTTGTGCCTGGGCAAGCTCTCCGAAATCTACCAGGTTTCGTTGATGGACCTCATCGGCCTGAGTACCCAGGAATTACTGATGAAAGTGCTGCAAACCAATGCCAGTCTGGCTGCCTAACCCACGTTCCGGGCCCTGCGGTATGAAGTATTCTCCACCCGCATAGCCTATAACGAAGCATTATTGAAAAACCGGAAGGCCCGCCGCAACTTTGTATCGTCAATGAAGGGACAGCGGCCCGTTCCAAACCCAAAAAGATGATGGAATCGAGCAAATCATGTCCGAGCTACATTGCTAAACCCGGAGCCGAATTATTCGGAATCGTAACGGCCGAAGGGCAGGTAGCCTATCTGGAAGAGTCCATTAAGATTGACAAAACGTTCGTTGAAAAAGCCGCCGAGCACGAAGCCCGCACCGGGCAAGCCGCCGAGGACCGCTTCCGATTTTCGGGAAAGTGTATTCAGGGAGGCTGCGGACAATGGGATCACGAACATTCGGCCTGTAGCCTGGTCGGACGCATCCGTGAGGCACTGGAGAAAAAAGCCGAAGCCGCCCTGTCACCCTGTGCGATCCGGTCGAGTTGCCGCTGGTATTTCCAGGGTGGAGCCGATGCCTGTGGACACTGTAACGAAGTCGTCCGAAGTGTAGAAAAACAACGCCTCGACGCTCTGCCACTGAATAACCGAATCGAATAAAGTACAACAGCGGGTTGTTGAAAAAGTAATGAAAGCCGGCAACCTTTGTCAAGGAAATTGAAACGAAGCAGAGCGGCAACCAAGCCATCCCACGTACCTGAAACCTATAACAGAAACGAATAAAGTATAGAGTTAAGTTTTTGTAAATCAATAGTTTAGTAAAGAAATTTGTATCAACCATTACAGTCATCCCTTAGAAGTTCTCTACCGCATTTAGTAAACGTCTAAAACAATAACACGATGAAAATCAACTATTTGTTCGCCTTGGCCGTGGCGGGGTTGCTTACCGCCTGCCAGAAGGAAGAGGTCGCCCCTCAGGCCCAAACGGTGCAGAAACCGAATGAGGCACCAGAACCCCTGACTACACCCCGTCAAAAGCCCTTGCTGGAGCCGCAGGAGATTGTGTATCTGAAAACGCCCCTGCCGCGTCCCATCATTGAGCGTCCGATTATTGTATACCCAGGGCCTATTCATACGCTGCCCGTGCAACCCATCACCCTGTACTAGTTTATAAATACGTATAGATAGAATCGTTAGATATAGTTAATCGTATATAGATATTGCTCATAAGTCAGATAGATAGTAGTAAAACGGGGAAGTGCCGGGCCTCTTATAGACGCATCATTATTAAACAGACCCAGGCTAGTGGGCACTCCCTAACGCAACCGTAATCTGCTAAAAAATGGAAAACCAACCCCTTAGTACGCAAGAACTGCTGGAAACGCAGGGAGGACTGTCCGTTATCGGACCGATTCGTGGACCGATCATTCTGCCGCCCATTACGTTTCCACCCATCATTAAACCCATTGGCCCCATTCTGGTGCCGTATCCGTTACCTCCACTCGTATAAACAACAAACTCCAATGAAAAAAGACCTCACTCAACAGATCAAGGATCTGAAAGCTTCGGCGACTTCCAAAGAAGACCTGATGAGCCAACTGGCTAACCTAGAAACGGGCGAAATTTCCCCCGAGACTCTACAAAAAGTTAACGGAGGCGTAAGCGTCAAACCCCAGTTGCCGGGAACTGTACTGGGCTTGTTAATTCCTCCCACTTTTCCTGAACTGTAGGCTCATGCAAACACCAGACTTCACCGAACTCACCGGCGAAGAAACCCACCAGATACAGGGCGGCAGCTCCTGGCTGGAAACGGTAGCCGCATGGATTTTGAAAGAAATCAACCGGGACGTGATTTAGTCCTTCTAACGCAACGTATTCTTTATTTAATCTAGCTATATCATCTAAAAAAACAGACGTATGAACACTTTACCAAATGTAACTGAACTCAATAGCCAGGAGCTGGCCGAACTCAACGGTGGAATCATCCCCATTTTCCTGGCAGGTGTTGCCCTAGGTGCCGGTGCCATGTATGTGTACGATCACTACATCAAATAGTCCGTATTACCTAAGTTTCTGATTTATATACAGTTCTACAATCAAACAGTTAAACACAACCAAACAAACAGATGAACAACAATTTCGAATTTGCCGGCCTGACTACGCTTGATCAAAATGAATTAATGGAAGTAGAAGGCGGAATCATCCCCTTCCTGATTGGTGCCGCCATCGGCGTAACGGTCGCTCACTACATCGCTACGCACTAAGAGGCAACAGCTTCCTAATTAATCACTGATATTTCACTCATTTACACACATTCAAACACTCAATCTCATGAACGCAGTAGCTTTTCAAAACGCCGAACTAGTAGCCTTGGATCAAAACGAATTGATGGAAGTAGAAGGCGGTATCGTACCTGCTCTCATCCTGGGATACATTGCCGGTGTGGCTCTCTACGCCGCTCTTTCCTAAGCGTGATCTGAATTAAAATCGCAGGAAGGCACTGCCTTCAGCAAGTAGTGTCTTCCTGCTGATTTCATGAGGAGTAAGTACATGAGTGGAGCGGTGATCCCGCTGTAGTAAATCTTTGAAATTGAGAAACCACGCAAACCGACTTCATTGGGAAGAAAGGCTATTGCGTAAGACATGAATGACAATGAATCTTATGAATCAGGAATTGACCATTTCATCCGGTAAAGCTCAGATTTTTGGCTTGGGAGCCAGTCTGCTGGGTGTACTGTTACTCTGGATGCCTTATCAGTACCTCTGGGGTGGTAGTCTGCTCGACCTCGGGAAACTCTCCAGTTCGGTGTGGTTCGGCTGGCTGGGTGTACTGTTGGTCGGAGCCGTAATCCACGAAGGCATCCATGCCCTTACGGCCGTTTACTACGGAAAAATCCAATGGAGCCAGACCAAATTCGGCATTCAGTGGAAAAGCCTGACGCCCTATTTTCACCCTACCGTAGTCATGCCCGTTGAAAAATACCGCGTGGTGGTTATGATGCCGCTACTGGTCATGGGCTTGTTTCCGTACGCACTGGCTTTAGTATTGGGTAACGGTTGGATACTAGCTTTTGGCATCAGCTTCACCGTAGCAGCCTTTGGCGACCTGCTCATTTTATGGATGATGCGAAACTTACGCCAGGGCCAACCCGTACAGGATCACCCTTCTAAAGTAGGACTGGTCGTACCTATGCCGTAGTACTTGCTTTGGCAAAGCGTCCGAGTAGTAAAAGCCAAGGTCGGCCTTCTGGTAAACCTTACAAACCAATAGATATACTGTTTTCATCCACGTTTAACAAACAAACCAATGAACACCTTACCCAACGTAACCGAACTCACTGCCCAGGAACTAACCTCTGTACAAGGGGGGATTCCGCTACTGGCTCTGCCGCTGGCCGCCTTCCTGATTCCAACCGTGTAAGCATTACCTAAGTTTCTGATTTATATACAGTTCTACAATCAAACAGTTAAACACAACCAAACAAACAGATGAACAACAATTTCGAATTTGCCGGCCTGACTACGCTTGATCAAAACGAATTAATGGAAGTAGAAGGTGGAATCATCCCCTTCCTGATTGGTGCCGCCATCGGTGTAACGGTCGCTCACTACATCGCTACGCACTAAGCGGCAACGGCTTCCCAATTAATCACTGATATTTCACTCATTTACACACATTCAAACACTCAATCTCATGAACGCAGTAGCCTTACAAAACGCAGAACTGGTAGCCTTGGATCAAAACGAATTGATGGAAGTAGAAGGTGGTATCGTACCCGCCCTGATCGCCGGATACATTGCCGGTGTCGCTCTCTACGCCTGGGTTTCTAAGTAGTAGTGCCGCCAGGCAAGACCCTGCTCTTAGTAGTAGGGTCTTTGCTTTTCGCCCGCGGAAATGCCCTTCATTCCGTCCGTAGCCCGCTACGGACGGAATTGCTGATTATAGCCTCCCGTTATAAAGCACAACCAAACGTTGTTGAGCTAGCGAGCTGATTGATAGACCTTTGACCTAAGAAGTTAAACGTCGAAATCATGAGCCAACAACTGCATCCGGCTGAAGTCATTGAGCATACGACTGAAGCCTACTTACCCCAAGTATCCGCTCGCGGGCAGGTCATTTACCTGACGATTCTGGCGGCGGTTTTCGTAGCCCTGGGTAGTTTACCCTTCATCCGTACAGAAGTATCGGTGCAAAGTGTAGGGGTGGTACGTCCACGGTCCGAACGCAATGAAATTCGTCCCCTTATCGCGGGTACGCTCACCGAAGTACTAGTTCGGGAAAACCAGCCCGTAACGGTCGGCCAGCCGCTATTTCGCCTGCAAACGGACGTGCTGGATAGTAAATTACGCCTCATTCGCCTCCAGCAGCAGGAAAAGGATGGCTACATCCGCGACCTGACCCTGCTGGTTTCTACGCCGCTCTCCCAGGCTCCGGCTTCGCTTTCGCTGCGTTCTCCGCTGTACCGCCAGCAGTACGAACAGTTTCGGTATCAGCAGGTGGAGCTGGCCGAAACCCTTCGCAAACGCCAACGCGAATTGCAGACCAATCAGAAGTTACTCAGTGAAAAACTCATCGCTCAGCAGGAACTCGAAGACAAGGAATTTGCCCAAAAGACCGCTCAGGCTCAGTACCAAACCCTGACCGAGCGTCAGATGAGCGATTGGCAAACGGCCCTGGCCCAGTATCGTCGCGATGTGGTCGAACTACAGGCTCAGCAGCAGCAATTGCAACGCGAACGCGATTTGTACCTCATTAAAGCTCCCGTGGCGGGTAGCGTGGGGCAACTGGTAGGCAAGTACGTGGGCAGTTACGTTCAGGCCGGAGAAGTCATGGGAGTCATTTCACCGGATTCCAATCTGTTGGCCGAGTGCTACGTCTCACCCAAGGATATTGGCCTGCTGCAAAAAGGGATGAAAGCCCGCCTGCAGGTGGATGCTTTCGACTACAACCAGTGGGGCCTGGCCGAAGGCGAAATTGCCGACATCGCCAATGACATCACGGTTACTGACCAGCAAACCTACTTCCGCGTCAAGTGTAAACTCAGCCGTAATCACCTCACGCTCCGGCAGGGCGTCAAAGGATACCTGAAAAAAGGAATGTCCCTGCGGGCTCATTTTGTGGTCACTGAACGCAGCCTTTTTGATCTGCTCTACGATAAAACCGACGACTGGTTAAATCCCAAAACTAATCCCGGACTGGCTTCCCGCTAAGTATTTCAACTCCTTCCTGTGTACCTCCTTAATGAAATTGAGCAATGTTTACCCGTAAGAAAATACGCATCAAGCAGCATGACATCACCGACTGTGGTGCCGCCTGCCTGGCTTCAGTAGCCGCCCATTATGAATTACTCATGCCCATTGCCCGCATCCGGCAGTACGCCTCGACCGATCAGAAAGGGACCAACGTACTAGGCATGATTGAAGCCGCCCAGCGACTGGGTTTTCAGGCCAAAGGCGTACGCGGTACGTTCGAGAGCCTCTCGAAGATTCCCATGCCAACGGTGGCTCATATTGTCGTCAAAGAAGTACTACACCATTTTGTGGTCATCTATCAGGTGACCGATACGCACGTGGTCGTGATGGATCCCGGTCCGGGCAAAATGGAAAAATATACGCACGAAGCGTTTCAGAAAGTATGGACGGGTGTACTGGTGTTACTACTGCCCGGGGAAAGCTTCGAAACGGGGAACAATAAAAAATCGATTACGGGCCGGTTCTGGAATCTGGTCCGCCCGCACCGCTCGGTAATGATGCAGGCTCTGGTTGGAGCGTTGGTGTATACGGTGCTAGGCCTGTCCACGTCGATTTACATGCAGAAAATTGTGGATCACGTACTGGTGGAAGGCAACCGGAATCTGTTGAATCTGCTCAGCGTGGCCATGATCCTGATTCTGGGACTGCAACTCTTCATTGGTTCCATGAAAAGCATGTTTGCCCTGAAAACGGGTCAGCAGATTGATGCTCACCTGATTCTGGGTTATTACAAACACCTGCTCAAACTACCCCAACAGTTTTTCGATACCATGCGGGTAGGGGAGATCATCTCGCGGGTAAATGACGCCGTGAAAATCCGGGCGTTTATCAATGACACCGCTTTGACGCTGGTAGTCAACGTATTTATCGTCCTGTTTTCCTTCGGTATGATGTTCACCTACGACTGGAAACTGGCCCTGATTATGCTGGCCGTCATTCCTTTTTACGCCCTGATTTACTGGGTTGTAAACCGGGTTAACAAAAAAGGGCAACGGACTCTGATGGAAAATTCCGCCGATCTGGAATCGCAACTGGTGGAATCGCTCAATTCCGTAGGGACCATCAAACGCTTCGGGCTGGAGGGCTTTTCGAACGTGAAAACCGAAACCCGCTTCATCAAACTGCTCCGTAGCATTTATACCTCGGCTTCTGTATCGATCTGGGCGGGCAGCGGTTCGGAGCTGGTATCGCGGCTGTTTACCATCATTTTACTATGGGTCGGTTCGGGCTTTGTTATCGACAACGCGATTACTCCCGGTGAACTACTCTCGTTTTACGCTCTCATTGGCTATTTCACGGGTCCGGCCAGTAGTCTGATCACCGCTAACCGCGTGGTACAGGAAGCCCTGATTGCCGCCGACCGCCTCTTTGAAATCATGGATCTGGAACGCGAGGCTACGGAAAATAAAATCGAACTCCGTCCGGAAATGATTGGGGACATTACCTTCCGCCAGATGTCCTTCCGCTACGGTTCCCGCGTGCAGGTATTTCAGAATCTGAACCTGACGATTCCCAAGGGGAAGGTGACGGCCGTGGTGGGTGAAAGCGGCTCGGGAAAATCGACCCTGCTCTCGCTGCTACAGAATCTTTACCCCCTGCAAACCGGGTCCATCTACATCGGCGATTACGACATCAAGCACATTCATAATGAGAGCCTACGTCGGCAGGTGAGCGTGGTACCGCAGCAGGTCGATTTATTCGCCGGGAATGTCATCGACAATATTGCCGTCGGCGAATACCAGCCCGATATGCAGCGGATTCTGGGGCTCTGCCAGTTGCTGGGTATTTCCGAATTCATCGAAAAATTACCCAATGGCTTTCATACCTACCTCGGCGAAAACGGAGCCAGCCTGTCCGGCGGTCAGAAACAGCGGCTGGCGATTGCCCGGGCTCTGTACCGCAATCCCCAGATTATCATTCTGGATGAAGCCACGTCATCGCTCGATTCCGTATCCGAACGAGCCGTACAGCATACGATTGAACAGCTGCGTCAGGCGGGTAAAACCATCATCATCATCGCTCACCGCCTAAGTACGATTATGAATGCCGATAAGATTGTCGTAATCGAAGAAGGCAAGCTGGTCGAAGAAGGTTCGCACGCCGAATTGCTCGACTACCGCCAGGCCTACTATAAACTCTGGGCTTCGCAGTATCTGGTCAGTACCCCGGAAACGGCCCTAGATCGGGCAAGTCTGCTCAATGTGAGTGCTAATGGTACGGAATCCACCCCTACAAACGCCAGCCACCATGTTTCGATTCAATCCTAAACTCGTCGCAGTCTTTCTGCTGAGCGTTGGATGCCTGACGCCTGGCCTGAGCCAAACCCGTATTTCACTCCAGGAGTGCATTCAGCAGGCCATCAGAGAGAATTTACAGATCAAAGACGCTGAATTGCAGCAGGAGTCAACGATCAATACGTACCAGCAATCCCGACGTGACCGAATGCCCGCCGTATCGGGCGTATTTAATCCGGGCTATTCACTGGGCCGTTCCATCGATCCGTATACCAATAGTATTACGACCGATCACCTGGGAACCAATAGTCTGGGCATAACGGCCAGCTGGGCTATTTACAACGGCAATCAGCTGCAAAACCTTCAAAAACAAAATGCCCTGAATCTATCCGCGGGTCAGTACGATTTGCAGGCGGCTAAAAACATGATTACCCTAAAGGTACTGCAGGCGTATTTACAAGTGCTCGTGACGCAGGAACTCCTGCAAGTAGCTCTGAAGCAGGCTGAAGCCACGCAACTACAACTCGATCGCATGACCCGGCAGGTACAACTTCAGGTCGTAGCGGAAGCCAATCTCTACAACCTGCAATCGCAGCGGGCGAATGATGACTTACAGATTACCAACGCCCGCAACGAGGTTCGTACGGCCCAGATGGCTTTGAGCCAGCTACTCAACTGGCCCGCCGATCAAAACTACGAACTCGAAGCCATCACCAGGGAAGTGACGGCGGCTCCGGTAGAATCCTGGCAGCAGGTATACCGCTCTTCGCTGACGATTCTACCCGAAAGTAAGTCCGCTGCTTTACGGATTCAATCGGCCCGTAAGGGTATGGAAGCAGCCCGGGGCCTGCGAATGCCGACCCTGTCGCTGAATAGTTCCCTGGGGACCTCGTACTCTTCGGCGGCCAAGAAATACGTGACTGGCGATTCGTACCGCGAGGAACCGCTCAATGCCTTTGTAACGGTGAATAATGAACGTTATCAGCTCAGTTCCATTAGCCAGGCCACGAGTACCCAGAACATGGGGTATTTGGAACAGTTGGGCAACAATCCGGTATGGTCGGTAAGCCTGTCTTTACGCATTCCCATTTTCAACGCCAATCAGGCTTCGTACCGGATTCAGGAAGCGAAAATCCAGCAGCTACGGGCGGACAACCAGCAAAAACAGGTACACCTGCAAATGCGGCAGCAAGTTGAACAAGCCTTTGTGCTGTACAGAAATGCGTTGGAACGCCAGCAGACGCACCAGCGGCAGGTAGAAGTACTCGAAAAGACCGTACATGCGGCTCAGGTACGACTGGAGGTAGGTGTGGTAAACGTGCTTGATTATACGCTAGCAAAGACTAATCTAGACCGGGCTCGGGCCAGTCTCATTCAGGCAACGTACGAATGTGCGTTCCGCCAGCAAATCATTGGGTTTTACCAGTCGGGTACCCTCAATTAATTGTGTTGCTCAATTTCGACTATTTACACACGTATCGGCTGCTGGCTGATGCGTGTGTTGCTGTTTTAGATAACTTACGGGATCAGGGAAGCGATAACATAAAAAACTCCTGGCCATCAGCAATGACAGGAGTTTTACTTCAGTGTTTCAGAAAAGTTCCGCCAAGACCTTTTCTGAAACAGTATCGTTTAATTATTGGTCATAGGTAAGCTTTTTTTTTCATAGAAAAAAGGATTTTGGCAAGATTTTTTGTTGATATAGGGCTAGTGGTCCAGAGCTTTAGGGGTATAATGGGCTAATTTTTCAAAGTGCCATTCATTGAAAATAGCCCATCAATCTAAGGAGATTACTTCTTGCGTATGTATGACAGACTGACGAATACCTATTCGTTTTAACCCACGATTCAATGCCCGTAAAGCCTGTTTTTTTAGTAGTTGAAGATGATGAAGATGATCGCGATTTTTTAACAATGGCTTGTCAAGAAGGAGAGTACTTCTGTGA
>NZ_JBMDWJ010000345.1:0-12231 GCF_048595215.1 Siphonobacter sp. | reverse complement strand
TACCGTACTCTCCGAAAGTTTGGAAACTCCATCCAAACGCGGTTCTTCTTTGTGGTATATCAAACGAAATCTATCTTGCAGATTGCCGTTTAAGTTGACGATATAGTCGATCCAGCTGTACATAAATAATTAAGCTGATTGTGGTATCTCAAGGCTCAATTGGCCATTGGCATCAACGTTCACCCCTTTTTTGTGAGCCAGGTATCGATCGTAGTATAGACGCACATGCTTATTTAACCAGTTTTCTTCTGTTGGTGTAGGAAAACGATTCTTCTTTCTCACAATCTGATCAAACTGAGCTTTCGATTTACCCGTTGCTTTTTGGAATTCTTGCAACAGTTCTGATTTGCCCGTTTTGTCTATTACATCGCTCTGATATAAGTCAATTGTTTTTTGAAATTCTGGTGTCATGTTCTTTAGCGTCTAAGGCACTGGATTCGGACCAAATGCTCTTGAAATGGAGGATACTTCTAACCCATGTACGATTGGTTCATCCGGTGGAGTGGTATTAAAACCAGTGAAAATTTGCCGTTTATCATCTGTGAACTTTGAATTAACACTGAAAAACTACCATATTTACACTGAACTATGAGTCAAATATAAGTGACTTACTAAATACTTGTCAAGTACTCATCAATAATAATTTGCCTATAGTTATGAAATATTCAATCGACATTTCACAACTACCTGAAAGACTGGAGTTTGTGAAAAGGAAATTCGGGCTATCTAATGGCCAGATTGGCAATCATGCAGAAGTAAGCGGATCGGCTATTACTTTAATACTAAACAGAAAGACCAGTAAGCCGAAATTCGATACGCTTATGAAACTTAGCGATTCCTTGGGAATTAGTTTAAAGTGGCTTGCGACAGGAGAAGGCAGTATCGATGATGTAGCTCCTGCTCCAAAGAATTCTAAGGACTCAGGGACTTTCGGGCAGGATATTGCGGAAAGATTCGAACAGATCTTTAAAGAGTGGAAAGCTGAAAATGATAAGTGGAAAGCTGAAAATGAATTCTTAAAAGATCAAATCAAAGAGAAGGACCAGCAAATAAAAGTATTACTGGGAAAATCTGAGGGTATTATCTACGGACCGCTTTGCTTCCATTTTCATGGAAATTTTTTTTTGCTTCGTTTTAGGTAGTAAAGCAGGTAGTACCCCATTAGCTTACGTAGCTAAGTCGGTCACTTTTAATAAGTTAAGATTAGGTTTCTGAATCCTTGTCGGTCAACGAAACCCAGCTATAACTAGCTGGGTTTTTTCTTATTTATACTTCAGAAATTTGCTTCTTTTGCCTTTGACATACGTCCCCTCAGTTCAGTAATGCCCTAAATTTTTAAGGATATTCCGCTTCAGTCGCTTCATACAGATAATTTCAAATTGTATTTCGCAGTAAAATCAATAATGACGTACCACTATGATGCTGTCTAGATGCACTAACTACCTTAATTTAAAATTTGCGTTTCGAGAGTCGTTATAATTTCAAAGGCGATTTGGCGGATGCTATGAAGTACTAAGTCTGGTATTTTAATAAAAACGCCATTAACTGAAACTTGCCATCCTATTGAATGATCTCTAGATAGTTTCGCGTAATTTTCATCTATACTTGGATCAATGTGTGCTCCTCCATCTTGGTTTGCTACGGTAGTTACGAGTGCTGCCCGAGTAAATGTACTTTTATGTGAATCTTGTATAACAACGTTGCTTGCCCACCAGTCATCAAAGGATGCGGTTGTAGACGTACCCTCGAAATCCAAACGAGCTTTAAATCCAAAAACTTCAATTCCCTGAGCACTTATATACGAATCAGTATATGTTAGTCCAGTGAATCCCATAGGATACCAAGAACTCTCTTCAAATTCCTCGGCAGTATCAATAAATTTAAGTTGGTTTTTGACACCAAGTTGTTTTAGTAGGGAAGTACTTTTACCAGTATCATAGACTAGAATACGGATAGCAGTAGACATTCTTATTGATTCATCTAACTCACCATCATCAAATAATTTGCATGAGTTTTTTAAAAACCGAAGTTGACGTTCAAGATCAATTTTGAGTTCGTCTTGTGTCTTTAATCTTCTCTGATTTTGATTTGCGTTTGCCATAGTTTAGGTTATGAGTTAGTTATGTTCAAAAGATAATAATTTCATACCTCCCGAAATTTAATTTATGCTAGGTCGAAAATGTTGGTACTTTCCAGAAGCACATTAATCATTTCAACCAAGTAAATCATATCATTTAAAAGTACTTTTACTTCCAATGAAATTACTCTTCAGTAATTTCATTGAATATGATACAACCATTTTCCGTATCAAAAGGAAAAAGCCCATCAGATTAATTTCTGATGGGCTTTTTCCTTTTGATACGATTCTTCACTCATCGGATATGTTAGCTCATCTTTTGCATTAACGGGCGAGCTCGTGCGGAGATGCTTTGTATAGGGTACGGATCGTCCGAACGTTTCCTTCAAAACCGGTTTTGTCGTCCTGGTTGGAACCCGTAAAGTTTTCCCGGATACCTAAGAACATGCTCCCCATTACCAGGAGCATTACGATAACTATGGGTAGGATCATCATGGCTTTTAGCGTTTAAAATGAGTGGGCTTTGTATGCCCCTATTTATACTAAGCTTCATTTAAAAAAATGATGTGCCATGAGACGTATATTCGTTTTAGAAAAATGCGAACGAAGCCATAGTCTGCCCGAAAGCCTTACTAATTTAAATCAGACCGTTGCTTTTGGGCTTTGGGAAATAAATCCCCAAAGCCTTTAGCCAAACCATTCCTGGCGAATTTTGCCGATGTACGGGGAGCTTCGTACGCCCGTCACCAGTTCCAATAACTCAACACCTACGTTTGGATACAGATTTAGTCCAGCAATGCTTGGCAGCGGTCGCCATACGACTTCCAGAGCCGTCGTTTCAGCCGGATTGATTCGGGGAATTCCTCCCACCAAGGTACCCAGAAATACGCAGTGCAAGACGCCTTGTTTGAGCTGAGGGAGTAGCACCTCCCCCATCACCAGCAATCCCTGTACCTCAATCTCAATGCCTAGCTCTTCCCGAAGTTCCCGCATGAGCGTTTCGGGCAGGGTTTCGCCGGGATCGGGATTTCCTCCGGGTAACTGAAAAACAGTTTGATCACCGTATTCATAGCGAGTCAGTAAAACATGGTCATTTTCAACCAGGACGACTGCGGGGCGTACTTTCATGAGAATCTACTTCGGTTTATTAGGGATTTAATACGAACAAAATAAAAAGGTCCACCGGAGTTTTCAAGATAAATTCCGTCGCAACTGCGGAAAAGCCTCGGTGTAAACTCACGCAAATCCTGTATTTTCTGTAAACTTGTATCCCAATTGACGCAGAAATTTTCGTTAGGTACGTAGCTCCTGCACGGCTTCGCACTCTATTACCCAACTATGGCCATTTATCTGAATACCCGTTCCCGAAAAGACCTGATCATTCACCTGATGCTGGTCGTCGGTATCATTCTTTCTTTATTTCTTAGTTTTTTCTTCGTTTATCTGCCTTGGTCGACTAACCACGGACAAAGTATTACGGTCCCTGATTTACGAAAAGCGAACCTGGAAGATGTAAAAGCGACGCTGAGCGAACGGAAACTCGACTACATTGTCTCGGACTGCACCTTTGTACCTGGCGTACCGCCTTTTACGGTGCTATCTCAGTATCCTTTTCCTAATTCACTGGTGAAGGAAGGTCGGAATATTTATCTTACCGTCACCATGGCGACGGCCCCTATGATTCGGATGCCAGATCTGGTATCCACGAACATGGGCCTTCGCAGTGCTCTATCGCTCTTACGCAGTGTGGGCTTGCAGGAAGGCAACATTCGCTACATTCCCGATATCGCCGAAAATGCCGTACTGGAACAATGGTACCAGGGCAAGAAGATTGAACCGGGTACGCAGGTTCCCAAAGGTTCCAAAATCGAACTGGTGGTGGGTAACGGGATTGGCAATACCGAACTCGACGTACCTAACCTGATTGGCGTTTCCCTGGAAGAAGCCGAAATCATCATTAAGGGCTCGGACCTTCGCATGGGTACCATCCTCTACAAGCAGGTTCCCGGAGCGGCTCCCGGTACGGTGGTCGAACAACGGCCCGCTCCCGGCATTGGTACTAAGATCAACGTGGGTGAAATTATTGACTTGTGGATCGCCGGAAAACCCGATACGGACACGGGTGAAGGCCCCACCGAACCCGAACGTAATTAATACCGAAGCGGAACCATAAAACAGGTTTCGCTTCGTTTGCTTTTCTGAATATCCTACCCAACCAATCAACGATCAATGGCTCATTGGTCCGGTATCTGTATGCGATTACTTTTTATGCTTCTTCTGTGTTCCTTAGGTTTTGGAGTACAGGCCCAATTTCGAGAGTTTCCCATTACGACAGCCCCGACCCCTACACAGTATTCCGGAGCTCGTACCGCTGCCGTATCGCTCCCTTTTTTTGATGACTTTTCCATTACACGAACGGGCGTACCTGACCCTTCCCTGTGGATGCCCGGCGGTGGTACGGTGGTTAACAATACCCTCACCAATAATCATCCTTCGCTGAATATCGTTTCGTTTGATGGCCTTCGCCGCGATGGTACGCCCTATGATTTCAGCAATCAGTACGCCCAGGGAGAAACGGATTCGCTCACCTCGCAGCCCATTAACCTCTCGGGGCTTTCGCCCCGCGACTCGGTGTACCTGAGTTTTTTCTGGCTTCCCCGAGGGTTAGGCGATCAGCCCGATTCGAATGATTCCTTACGGGTACAGTTTCTCACCAATGGCAACCTCTGGCAAACGGTATGGGTCCAACGAGGCGGACAGGCGATGACCGAGTACGCTCAGGCCCGGATTGCCGTACGGGCGGCTCTGTACCTGCACGCGGGTTTTCAGTTCCGCTTTCAGGCTTTTGGGCGAAGATCGGGACAGTTTGATTCCTGGCACATTGACTATGTGTATCTCAACAAGGGACGTTCGGTTCGCGATCAGTACATCAAGGATGTGTCCATCCGCCGCTCCATCAGTTCGTACCTGAAGCACTACCGGGCCATGCCGCTGGCTCATTACTTAGTCAATCCGACGGCAGAAACGGCGGATACGATTAGCACGGATATTACCAATCTCTTCAATAACAACAACTTTACGACCTTACGTTTTCGGATTCAGGAACTCACAACGGGGCAGTCGATTCAGAATTTTACGCAAAATATTTCCGAGAACATTCCCCAGCTCCGTTCGCAGGAAAAACGAGTGGTTCCTTCGCCCCTGCCCGCCTTTGCGGGTAAACGAGCCCTCGTTCGGACCACGTTTGATATTCTCACCACAGACGACCAGAACCCGAGTATCCCAGGCGTGGATTTGCGGCGGAATGACACTCTTTCCTCCATTACCGAATTGTCGGATTACTTTGCCTACGATGATGGTTCGGCGGAATATGCGGCTGGCATCAACCAGCAGTATGGCCTGGTAGCGGTTCGATTTGTTACCCGAAAAGCTGACGTCGTTTCGGCCATTCGTGTACAAATGGTACGGTATCGAACAGAACTTCAGAATCAGACGGTAGCCCTTTACATTTTGGCCAATCAGAACAACCGGCCTGGACTGACACTCACGCGGCAGTCGTTCGTCATCAAGTATCCGGAAAACCCGCGAGGATTTGCGGAGTTTAAACTACAGAATCCGGTAGCCGTAGGCGATACCTTCTGGGTAGCGTACCAGCAACTTTCGGAAGATCAACTAGCCATTGGATTAGATAAAAACAGTACAAAATTTTCCAATCAGATTTATTACAATCTGGGTAATGAATGGGCTCAGAATACCAATCTACAAGGAGCTCTGATGATTCGTCCGGTTATGGGTGGACAAGCAAGCGAAGTAGTTACGGGTGTAGAGGAAATCCGGGAAAACGATCTAAAGATTCATCCCAATCCGAGTGCCGGGCGTATTCGCTGGAATCTCGACAGTTTTCGTTCGCTGGAAGTACTGGATCTGTCGGGACGCACGCTCTGGTCGAAATCCGACCTGCCGGAACCCGCAGCCGATTTATCAAGTCTCAGCCGAGGGCTGTACCTGCTGCGACTGTCGAATGGGAAGCAAACCCTGGTGAAAAAACTGGTCGTTGAAAAGTAAGTTGTGCGAACATTTTGCTTGCTTTGCCTTAACTAAGGGGGACACTAACGGCTACTCGCTGAACGTTCAGCAGAAAAGGCCCGCTTAGTAACCCCTAACGATTTGCTTTTTTAACCGTTTACCAAACGCTACGACACATGGATATTTCTGTGCAGGAACTGAAGGAACGCCTCGACAAAGGTGAAAAAATAAACCTGATTGATGTTCGCAATCCCGACGAGTACGAAGAGCAAAACCTGGGTGGTACGCTGATTCCGCTGGGCGATCTGCCCGACCGAATCGACGAACTGGAACCGATGAAGAATGAAGAAGTCATCATTCACTGTCGTTCGGGTGCCCGTTCTGCCCGAGCTCAGCAGTTTTTAGAAAGCCAAGGCTTTACGAACGTTCGCAACGTCCTGGGAGGCATTCTGGCGTACAACGAAATCGAATCGAAGTAAGCATAATCAAAACGCTCAGGGCTATACCCCCTGAGCGTTTTTACTTTTACAGCTATGGAAGCTATTTCTGCCTTTGAATTAAAACGTCGTCTGGATGCGGGCGAAGCGCTTCGGATCCTGGACATCCGAACCCCCTACGAATGGGAAAGCTTTTCCATCGGCGGGCTGCATATTCCACTTGATGAATTACTGCTGCGGGTACACGATATTCCCGACAGCTGGAAAAATGAAGAAATCGTCGTTATCTGTGGATCAGGAATGCAAAGTGCCGTAGCGACCCGCGTACTCGCCAAACAGGGTTTCAGCCGTATCCATAACCTGGAAGGGGGCCTGCAGGCGTACCTGAGTCTTTAGGTTAGTTTTCGTGAACGGCCACGGCAATTTTGGAGTCTGCCGTTCCGTAGTACAAAAACCACTTGTTTTTAAAGGGAACCAGACCCTCCAGAAAGACGACGTTGTTGACCTGCCCCGTGAGTTCGTAGTTTTTTTCAGGAATGAAAAAAGGTTCACTGGTTCGGGCCAGTATCTTCGTCGGCTCCTGTTTATCGAGCAACACTTGTCCAGCGGAGTAAACCAAGGCATCTTTTTTATCGGGAATGGGGCGGGCTGAATTGTAGATCAGTAAAATTCCCTTTTCCGTCAGTAACGCGTACGGACCGGGTTCAACGAGCTGGCCGTCGAATTTACCGGGGCGGGGGCGTACAATCGGTTTTAGCGAGCCATCGGCCTCTTCCAGCGGTGTCCAGTGAATCAGGTCGTCGGATTGGGCCAGAAACAGATTCGTATCGCCAAAATACATCCAGTACTTTCCGTTGATCTTTTCGGCTACGATCTGATCCCCCTTTTGCTTCGCTACGATGGCTCCGGATTTTGACCAGGTTTTCAGGTGTTTGCCTTCGCCGAGTACGGGGCCGTGTTTCGTCCATTTCCGTAAGTCCGGGGAAGTGGCTAGCATCATCCGGGCCGTTTTCCCATCGTAAGCCGTATAGGTCATGACGTAATCGCCCTGCGGACTTTCCACAATACGCGGATCTTCGGAACCACCCTCCCATTCGTATTTTTTCTGGGCATCGTTGTCGGGAAAGAAAATGGGCTTGTCTTCTTTTTCGAAATGCAGGCCATCCGTACTAATCGCCAGTCCCAGCCGCGAAACGCCCGCGTATTTGCCCAGTTTATCTTCGGCTCGGTATACTAGATAGACTTTCCCATCCCGTACCACCGCCGCCGGATTGAATACGTCTTTTTCTTCCCACTTCACGTCTTTTTTCCAGATGGGGTCACGGAAAGTTAATGCAGGCGAGGGTACCAGAACGGGATTTAGACTATCCACTTTTTCGAAGGGAAGCATGGCCCAGTCGGTACCGGTTGAATCGGGCGAGGCCGTGGTTTGCTGGGCCGTCTGGCGGTCCGTAGAATTTCGGCAGGCAGTCAGGCTTAGCCCCAGGGCTGCCGAAAGCAGAAGTAATGATTTCATAGGTTTGAGAGGCCCCCCATTGGATACGGGGACTTCACAAATAAACAAAAAATCAGCTAACTACCGAGCTTAGCCAGCGATCAAAGGCGGGTTCCGGGCCCAGTTCGAACGCTTGAATCTGGCCGTAGGAAACCTGAATTTTAAAGATGTTTTGCAAGGGTATACCCAGCAAAGCCGCCCATACGCATCGCACAACTCCCGCGTGCGTAACCAGGGCAACCCGCTGATGAGGTACGTTTCGCAGTTCATTCAGGAACTCGTTTACCCGCGTATACAGTTGCCGTAAACTCTCTCCAGCCGGCGGGGCTACGTCAACGAAATCATCCATCCAGGGATCGAGTTCCGTTCGGGGAATGTCGTTCCAGACTTTTCCTTCCCAGCTCCCGAAATACACTTCTTTCAGTCGATCATCCGTTCGTATTTCCCGGGCGGGCAACTGCCCGGCCAATTGCGTACAACGCTGTAAGGGACTACTGAATACCACATCAAAGATTTCCGAACAACGATCTACGATTCGCTGTGATTCAGCGGCGAACGTTTCGGCCAGAGCCATTTCACTGTGCCCATAACAAAGCCCCTGGGCCTCCTTGAGGGCGGTATGACGAATTATAAACACTTCCATCCCGCGTACAGACTAAGGTAGAAAATCACTTCACTCACCTGTTGAATGGCACCCAGGCAATCGCCCGTATACCCGCCGATCCATCGATTGAAGTACTGGGCTAGTACTACTTTACTGCCGAACGCCAATACTGCCGCCAGCCCCAGCCAGTAACTGGGTAAGGTCAGCAAAGACACCAGGCAAAACAAGAATCCTACGAACAACGCTGGTGTCTTTAGCCGGGCGGAAGCCATGGGTTTCACTTTACTGGTATCGATATCCCGAACGTACGCGTGCGTATCAATCATGGTTGAAGCGATAAAGCGACTTACGATTTGTCCACTCAGAATACCACTCCAGAACAGTTGAGAGGACACTCCCGCTATTTCCAGTAAAATCAGAAATTTCAGACTCAACAGCAGCCCCAACCCGACTACCCCATACGTTCCGACCCGACTGTCTTTCATGATGGTCAGGATTTGCTCCTTGGTCCAGCCACCGCCAAAGCCATCGCATACGTCCGCGAAACCGTCTTCGTGGAAGGCTCCCGTCGTTAGGATTCCAGCAATCATACTCAGCAAAATACTGATCGTCTTCGGAAAAATCAGCTCACTACTGAAATAGACCGCCAGCATGATTCCCCCCACGATGGCTCCAATCAGGGGGAAGTACTTGCGGGAGGCATTGAGCTGTTCGGCCCCGTAGCCAACCCAACCCGGAATGGGAATGCGGGTGTAAAAACCCACCGCCGTTAGGAATAATCGTAATTCAGTCATCGAGCGAAGAAACACCGGCTTTGGCGAAAGTAGACATTTGGTTGAGAAAGGCCACGGCATTTTTCAGCAGTGGGTACGCTAGAGCACAGCCCGTACCCTCGCCCAACCGTAGGTTCATCCGTAACAAAGGTTCCGCTTTCAGAAAATCCAGTAGTAAGCCATGCCCCTGTTCGGCGGAATGGTGGCAGAAGATTACGTTCTCCAACACCTCCGGTTGCATTCGGCTGGCTACGAGCACAGCAGCCGTCGAGATAAAGCCATCCACCAGCAACACCATGTGTAACGAACGGGCCGTTAGCATTGCTCCCACCATCTGGGCGATTTCGAAGCCCCCGTAGGTTTGCAGGATTTTATAGGGGTCGGTGGGCGAACCGTGCAAAGCCAAAGCCTGTTGCAATACGCTTTGTTTACGGGATAGCTGATCCGTTGTAAGCCCGGTACCTTTGCCCACGCACTGGTCCAGCGGGATGCCCGTACAAACGCTCATGAGCATACTGGCCGAGGAAGTATTGCCAATGCCCATTTCCCCAAACCCTACGACATTGCAGCCCGTTTGCTGTAAGCCCTGTACCAGTTCCGCTCCTTTGGCCAGACAGAATTCCAGCTGCTTGACCGTCAGGGCAGGACCGTGTAGAAAACTGGCCGTTCCGTAGCCCGCTTTCGCTGCGATTAAAGAAGAATGCTCCGGAAAATCAGCGTTCACGCCCGCATCTACCACACGTAAATCCAGACCATTCTCCCGGCAAAACACGTTGATAGCCGCTCCACCCCCCAAAAAGTTAAGGACCATCTGATACGTCACCTCCGCTGGATACGCACTCACGCCTTCCGCCGCAATTCCGTGGTCAGCGGCAAATACCAGGATCGTCGGATTGTTCAACGCAGGAGTCTCCGTTTGCTGAATTAAACCGATCCGTAGGGCCAGCGTTTCGAGTTGACCCAGGGCTCCCAGCGGTTTGGTTTTTAAATCAATCTTTCGACGAAGCGTTTCTTCTAAAGTCATCGGGGGTGTTTTGGTTTAAGGTTTGAATGGTTTGATACGTGGTTTAAGGTCTGTTTGAAGTAGATACATTCGCTAGAGCTTTCACCCAAACGCATGCTGTTGAGCAGTACTAAAAACCTCAACGGGTTCAAGTTGATTGGCCCGGGGTTGCACCCCGGGCCAGGCCCTTCAGCTTACGTATTTCTTGTATTAAAACTGGAATCGCACGCCAGCCGTAAAGTTTCGGCCCCGGGTATTGTATCCGTAGCTATCAAAATACTGCTCATCCAACAGATTACGGACATCGCCGTAGACGCGTAGGAAAGTATTGATCTGGTAGTCGGCGTAGACGTCCAGAGTGGTATAGGGTTTCAGCTCGACGAGCTCCGTTTGAAAGGTTTCACCGTTGTAGAATCGATCCGAACGTTTACCCAAGGAGCGTACCGTAGCGGAAGCAAATACTTTCGGTGTAATCTGATAACCCAGCGTCGCATTGACCAAAATCTTTGGGCGGCGGAATAGATTATTGAACGTCGTATCGCGTCCGTTCAATGGCTGCGTGACCTGCCCGGTCACGTAAGTAGCATTCGCCGTCAGGGACCAGCCGTTTGACAGGTAAGAACCTTCGAGTTCAAACCCATGATCTTTTTGCTGGTTGTAATTCACGTACCGACCATACGGAGGACGATTGAGCGACTGGAAATCGATCACTTGTTTAATCAAGCGGTCAAAATACAGCACCCGCACATTGGACTTTTTGTCTTTACTAAACCATTGTACCCCCAGCTCTAGCGAACGACTCGTTTCCGGTTTCAGGTTTTTGTTACCATAGGGCGAGTATAACTGATACAGCGTAGGCGTTCGGAAGCCACTGGAGAGGTTCACAAAGGCTTTGTATCGATCCTTGAACAGATACGAAGGGTTGACTGAATACGTAACATTGCTTCCGTACAAGGAATGATGATTGTACCGGCCTCCTAATTCCAGAGCCAGATTAGTCCGACTACGTAACAAAGCCGTTATGTAGGCACTAATCAATTGCGTATGAGCCGTATCTTTTTGAATAGGTGGGCCGTATGGATTAGCCTGATAGGTATTTTGTGAACGAAGATCGGCCCCCGTGATGAGATCAAACCAGGGTCGTATATTCCAGGAATGGTAGAGTTCGGCGAAATGGGTATTCCCCTCAAAACTCGACCGATCCAGTTCAGATTTCCGATCAAAGGTCGTAAACGCATAATTGGCCGTCAGCTTGCCGAGTTTGTGCGTATACTCAAAACCCGTACCGGCCATTTTCATGGTATTGGTGTAATCGTAGTGAGTACTATCCTTAAAGGCTCCCCCGTCAAGTTCATTTCGATACCAGGAATACATACCACGTACTTTCCAGAGCAACTTCGATCCCAGTTGGATTCCGCCGTTGAACAGGGCGTTATCCTGCCAGAAACCATCTTTATCGAAGTTTTGATCGCCTTTGGCATCGTGTGCCGCCGAAAATCCATCGGAGCGTAACCGCGTGTACTGGGCGTTGAAATATCCGGTTTTGGAGGAACCGTTCAGGCCCACCGTACCCCGAAATGTACCATAACTCCCGCCCTGTACCGTAGCCGAAGCTCCTAACGGACGGTCGCCTTCTTTGCGAGTGAAAATATTGATGACCCCCGCCACAGCATCTGAGCCGTACAGGGTAGACTGGGCTCCTTTGAGAATTTCGATCCGTTCGATTTCGCCCACGGAGAGTAAGTTCAGATCAAAGGTGTTGTTGATGCCGGAAGGGTCGTAAATGGGCACGCCGTCGAGAAGAATCAAGGTATTG
>NZ_JBMDWJ010000344.1:0-18577 GCF_048595215.1 Siphonobacter sp. | reverse complement strand
CCGTAAGTAAGGGTCGAATCTCTTACGGGAGTCGTACGCATAAAAGCATTCGCATTTGCTACCTTGAAATCTAGTATTGTACCGAACTGCCCGATGATACGTATCGTTTTGTCTAAGGGTACATCTAATACTAAAGCTTTATTGACTACCCATCGGCCCGCTGGAATAAGGACATCCTGACTGAGTTTAATTCCGGCGTCGATGGCCGCCTGAATAGCGTCAGCAGTATCGCCACTTTCGCCTACAAGAAACCAGCGACAATTAATCTGATTGATATTGGCCCGTTTTAAACGTTTGCTACTGGTAGTTACCACCACCGTACCCGTGTTATCTGTTGATGAATGATCGGCAGCATCATAATACCAGTAGCCTTCTTTGCCTTTTTCGGACAAATAGTACTGAACGCCTTCGACTGGCCAAGTAAACCGCCGTAGTTCGGCAAGGGAGCGAAATACTCGCGTTCCCGTAATTTCCGTCGTACCGGAAGCTCCTTTGGCGTAGCGTACGCCCTGCTGGTAGGCTTCTCGGAACCGCCCGGCTTTGGTAGCCAGTTTCGTGGTATCGGAAGTGATTTCAATGACCTGAGCAAGCGTCGTAGTCATACTTAGAATAGATATGAGGGAAAAGAAAATTAACTTTTTCATGCGGTTCAAATGTCTTCAATTGAATCATCCTTACAATATTCTGAAATGGGAATTTACACTTTGAGATAATTACTGCCCAAATTTATTGGATCAGTAAAGCTTGCTAATCTATGTGTATTCGTAATACAGGCAATCACTGTATTTTATTGTAATTACAAGAATATTTTAAGGACGGCTGCAACTGCCTCCTACCCACCAGGTATGTAGTGTTTGATTGATCTACCCGTGATTTACTGCACTGCCATTCGTTAAAGTTTTAGTACTGATCTTTTGCCAGTTGGTATATAGTGAAGTTCACGCCGCTAAAATCTTAAACAGTGCAGTAAGTGTTCAACCGATATTGCCTGAGTAGATTATTATCTATTCATCGATTAGGCCTTTTACGGAACAGGAACTTATATACACATCGACTCCTTCCGCCACTACAACAAAAATATGTCTCCCTTTGACTGACCTGCATTACTAAAATAATTACACTTTCCAAACTCGATCATCCTCTTCTTATTCTTCTGTTTATTGGCACACTTTTACCCCGCCAACCCTTAAAAACAAATCCTTATGTCTACTCCGACCCTGGAATTACAGTTTCCGAGCGTGTTCTTTACCTATGGTAGCATGGACAAGCCGACCAACAATACACTTAGTATCCCGGCTGACCTAGCCGTACCCGATGCCTCACTAGTCAATTCGACGCGGTCCGTGCGGCTCAAGGACTATGTATCGCCCGTAACGCTAGAGGACTTTATCAAACGCCACGAGAAATACGTGGTCACGCGGGTGGCACTTCCCTGGAAGATGCCCTCACTGACGGCGAGTTTACCGTAGTATCGGTCGAGACTCAGAAATGTACGCTTCAGTACATGAACCAATAAATAAAAAGCCTCTCTATCCGCAGGGAGGCTTTTTTGGCTAATTACGTCCGTAAAAACGGCGAAATGGATCAAGAGTTAATTACTTGGATACGGTCGAAACTTCCCAACTCAACCCTTCTGCCTAGCCAAATAATTCAGAAGTAACGCGATTTTTATGCCTTCCCTTGATACGCCATTACGCCTAGCTGTCATCGCTACGAAACGCTTAGGTGACTCAAGGAGTACCCACCGCTTTTCTTTCCGCTTCTGCCAAAAAAAAGCTCCACCTGGTTTCTTTCTTTGCTAATTAGCTATATGTTTGCTAAACTGAATATATGCTACTTATGACTGCTCCCAATTGTCCTCGCTGTGATTCGTCGAATGTTACCAAATCGGGTATCATCAAAGATCGGCAACGGTACCATTGCAAGGCCTGTCAGTACCATTTTACGGTCGATAAACTGGGAAAAGGCATCAGTACATACTACGTAATCAAGGCATTACAGTTGTACATCGAGGGCGTGAGTTACCGCGAAATCGAACGATTGCTGGGGGTGAGTCACGTATCAGTCATGAACTGGGTGAAGAAATACCAGATCAAAATCCCCAAGAATTCCGAGTACCGTCCCACTTATAAAATCCTGAATCACAAGGAAATAGCTGAGTATTTCGCCAATAGGGAGAATCTGCGAAGCTCCGGCGTTATTGTCACTGAACTCGGTGACAAATTCATGGTTATTCGCTGGGAACGTTTCAAAGATTAATTCTCTTCCTTCTTTTACCTATGCTGCTTTAGCAAAAACTATTTTTTTCCGCTTTCCCACTAGCGATTTTCGCCGATTCACCCGAACTATACAAAATAAACCCGGCATAATCCCATTTATATAAACAATATAGAAAGGGATCTATGATTCCAACCTGGGACAAAGTCTTTTATTTTCAGTACCTCCTCTAAACCTATTGTATTGCTTATGCCTGAGACCCTTGCTCCCGCTTCGGTCACCAGTCCGCGTACGTTGCGAAGCGTCATTGCGGCCTCTTCGGTTGGTACGCTGATCGAATGGTACGATTTCTACATTTTCGGCAGCCTGTCGGCTATTATATCGACCCAATTTTTTCCCAAAGACAATCCTACCGCGGCTTTGCTCTCGGCTCTAGCCGTATTTGCTGCGGGCTTTATCGTGCGTCCCTTCGGAGCCTTGGTCTTCGGACGTTTGGGCGACATCGTGGGCCGGAAGTATACCTTCATGGTAACCCTGCTGCTCATGGGCGGCTCTACGTTTCTGATCGGACTGATTCCGGGTTACGAAAGCTGGGGGATGCTCTCGCCCCTGCTGGTACTGCTCTTACGTCTCATTCAGGGTCTGGCTCTGGGCGGAGAGTACGGTGGAGCGGCTACCTACGTAGCCGAATATGCTCCGCCAGAACGCCGGGGTTACTTCACCAGCTGGATTCAGACGACGGCCACGCTGGGCCTTTTCGTATCGCTGGCGGTCATTGTGGCTACCCGGAAAATACTGGGCGTCGAGGATTTTGAAAGCTGGGGCTGGCGAATTCCTTTTCTCGTTTCGATTGTACTCGTGGGAACTTCGGTCTTTATTCGACTGAAAATGAACGAGTCGCCCGTTTTTTCCAAACTCAAATCGGAAGGGAAAGTCTCCAAAAATCCGCTGGCGGAATCCTTTGGCAAACGTGAAAACCTGAAGATGGTACTGCTGGCTTTACTCGGGGCTACAGCGGGTCAGGGAGTGGTCTGGTATACGGGACAGTTCTACGCCTTGTCGTTCATTCAGAAAGTGGGGCACGTGGACTTTGAGCAATCCAGCGAAATCGTGGCGATTGCTCTGGCCCTGGCCACGGGCGGCTTTGTCCTCTTTGGCTGGCTCTCGGATCGCTGGGGTCGAAAAGTCATCATCCTCGGCGGTATGGCACTGGCCGTCCTTACCTATCGCCCACTGTACCAACAGATGTACGCCTTAACGGATCTATCCACGAAAACCGAAGTTTCCACCCAAACCTCGATTCAAAATCAGTCTACTACGCAGGTGACTTCTTATACGGATGGTTCTCAGGTACAAAAAATTTCCGTAAACAATCCGCAAGGAACGGAGGTCAAATACGTACTGAGTTTGGGAAACACGGGGTACTGGACGATGGTATTCCTGATCTGGATTCAGGTATTGTATGTAACGATGGTGTACGGGCCCATTGCTGCTTTTCTGGTGGAAATGTTTCCTACCCGTATTCGCTATACGTCGATGTCCTTACCGTACCACATTGGGAATGGCATCTTTGGGGGCCTGACTCCTTTTCTAGCCGTGGCGTTAGTTGAAAAAGCCACTGCCAATCAGGAATCACAGCCCTATCTGGCGGGACTCTGGTATCCCATACTAGTTGCCGCCATTTGTTTTATTATTGGATTTATTTATCTATCTTCAAGAAATCGTATCCACGAATAATTCTCTAAAACCGTCATTCTATGAATAGTTTGAAAAAAGTACTCGGTTTCTGCTGGATTGCTCTGGGGCTATACATTGGCTACGACCGTATTGTAGACAGCCTGCATAAGATTGCCAGTCCGCAACTCGATGACCGAATTTTTGGCTGGGTCGTACTGCTGGTACTTACCCCTATTATTGTCGCTGGTCTGATCCTCTTTGGCTATTACTCCCTTAAGGGCGAGTACGATGAGCAGACGAATTGAATCGTTCTCGATCAAACTCCGAATACTAGCGGCGGGCGAATATCGTCCGCCGCTTTTTTTGTTAAGAAACGCCCTCATTCAATAAATCCCACTTTTGCACCGTCTCTGAAGTTCTCGTACTATTTTTGAGCAAAAGAACGGAACCCCATGAACGAAAGGCTTCGGGGGCAATATCTGGTCATCGTTAGTATCCTGTTTGCTCTCATTCTTAATTTTCCGCTGCTTTCCTTATTCAATAAACCCATTCTCTGGATGGGCATACCGCTGCTCTACTGGTATCTGTTTACCTGCTGGCTGGGACTGGTAGGCCTGATGTATTGGTACTGGACCCGACAAAATCATGAATAGTGGCTGGGTAGTGACGGTCTCGGTGATGTACCTGGGACTACTTTTTGGCATTGCGTACTGGGCCGAACGTAGCCACCGCACCCGCCGCTGGGTGTCCAATCCCTGGGTCTATTCGCTTTCGCTGGGCGTCTACTGTTCGGCTTGGGCCTATTACGGGTCCGTGGGAAGGGCCTTTACCAATGGCGTTGAGTTTTTATCGACGTACTTAGGCCCCACGCTGACGGCTCCGCTCTGGTGGATTATTCTGCGAAAAATCATCCGGATTTGTAAGGTACAACGCATCGCGACGCTTTCGGATTTCGTGGCTTCGCGGTACGGGAAATCGGCCAATCTCGGGGCATTGGTCGCCTTTTTCTGTCTGATTGGCATTGTTCCTTACATTTCCCTCCAGCTCAAAGCTATTTCTACCAGCTTTGCCGTACTGGCTGAACTCCCCCGTACCGAAGAACTCACCAGTGATCTGACGCTGTACCTCGCCATTGGTCTGGGTATTTTCGTGATGCTGTTTGGTACCCGAAAAATTGAGGCAACCGAACAGCACGAAGGTATGGTTACGGCCATTGCCGCCGAATCACTGGTGAAAATGGTGGCTTTCCTGTTCGTAGGCATTTACGTGACGTTCGGCGTTTTTAATGGGTTTGGTGACATCTTCACGCAGGCTTCGCATAAACCGGCCTTACGCAAACTTTTTACCATCGATCCTAACGGTGGCTACGGCACCTGGTTCTGGCACGTTCTCTTGTCCACGCTGAATATTCTCTTACTGCCCCGTCAGTTTCAGGTGTCGGTCGTGGAGAATACGGATGAACGTCACCTCAACCGGGCCATCTGGACCTTTCCGTTGTACATGATGGTCATCAACCTCTTTGTACTGCCCATTGCGTTTGGTGGAGCCTTACTCTTTCAAAATCAGACGGTCAACGCCGACAATTACGTACTAGCCATTCCGCTGTATTTCGACAAAGAATGGCTGGCTCTAATTACCTACCTGGGCGGCTTTTCGGCGGCTACGGGCATGGTGATCGTAGAAACTATTGCTCTGAGTACCATGCTCAGCAACAGCGTCCTCATGCCTTATGTACTGACGCAACCGACGCTTCGTCGCAAAATTGGTCCGAACCTGGGTCGTTTTCTAATCGGTGCCCGCCGGATCAGTATCCTTCTTCTGCTCGTCGCGGCGTATCTGTACTACTCCAAACTCGCCGGGCGATACCCGCTGGTATCCATCGGACAGGTATCGTTTACGGCGGTGGCTCAGCTGGCTCCAGCGGTACTGGGGGGTATTTTCTGGAAACAGGGCAACCGTTACGGAGCTACCGTCGGACTGATTCTGGGCTTCTCCGTGTGGTTTTATACGTTGGTGATTCCCATGCTGGCCGAAGCGGGTTTCTTCCCCCTCAGCCTGAATACGGTGGGCCCCTGGGGCATTGAATTACTGAAACCCTCCGCTTTGTTTGGACTGGAAGGCTTCGACCGCATTTCCCATGCCTTGTTCTGGAGCTTATCGATCAACGTACTATCGTACGTACTGCTCTCGATTCGTCTGCCACAAACGTCCATGGAACACAATCAGGCGATTCTGTTTGTAGATATTTTCAAGTACTCGGAAGTCATCGAAAGCTCCACGATCTGGCGGGGCACGGCCTACATTCCGGATTTGCAAAGCTTACTGAGTCAGTTTTTTGGGAAGGAACGAACGACGCAATTGCTGGAACGCTTTGCCAATGAAAACGAGATTAACCTGAACTGGCAACGGGCTTCACCCCAGTTAGTAAACTACGCCGAGAATCTCCTCGCCGGAGTCATTGGATCGGCTTCGGCCCGCTTGATGGTAGCCTCGGTGACGCTGGAAGAGAAAATTTCCGTGGATGAAGTCGTGGAAATTCTGAAGGAATCGCAGGAATTGATTCTCACCAACCGACAGTTACGTCAACATCAGGCCGAACTCGAACGGGCGACTACTCAGCTTCGCCAAGCCAACGAACAAATGATCCGAACGGATCGGCTCAAGGACGACTTTCTGACGACGGTAACCCACGAGTTGCGTACACCTATTACGTCCATCAAAGCTCTGAGTGAAATCTTGCAGGACAATCCGGAGCTGGATATGGAACAACGGGATCAGTTTCTTTCGACCATCATTCGGGAATCCGACCGCCTGACGCGACTCATCAGTCAGGTACTGGATCTGGAAAAATACGAGTCGGGGAAACATTTTCTGCGTACCGAGTCCGTACAGTTGGGCGAAGTCGTTCGGGAAGCCGTCGAATCCGTCCATCAATTAGCCCTGGAAAAAGAAGTCCACCTCGACGTATCTTTGACTGAATCGTTACCGCCCCTGCAAGCCGACCGCGACAAACTGATGCAGGTACTGATCAACCTGCTCTCGAACGCGATTAAATATACGGAACGCGGCAAAGGACTGATTCAGGTTTTGCTTCGCCGCTCCGGCGATCAGTACGTATTGACGGTAGCGGACAATGGGCCCGGTATTGCGAGCGACTACCAGCAACTCATTTTCGACAAGTTTTACCAGGCCGAAAATCAGACCATTCGCAAACCCAAAGGCAGCGGACTAGGACTGGCGATTACCAAAAAAATCATAGAATTGCACCACGGAAGCATTTCGGTGGAAAGTCAGCCCGGCTCCGGAGCCCGTTTTACGGTGCAAATTCCGCTATTAAAGGAGATACGGGCGGAACATTAATCCAATTTTCCTGTTGTGGTATATCAATCATCCGGATGAACGCAGGCCAGCAAAAGTCTGCGTCGTGATGAATTAACGCTCAGTGGTATGATGAAAATCTTAATTGTCGACGATGAACCCGGCATTGTCATGTCCCTGGAATTCCTAATGAAAAAGGAAGGCTATCAGGTCTATATTGCCCGCGACGGAGCCGAAGCCCTCGATATTATTCACCAGGAGCAGCCGCAACTGGTACTACTCGATATTATGATGCCCAGCGTGGACGGCTACGAAGTATGTCGGCAGGTTAAAGGCTCCGCCCTGCTTCGGCAGACGAAAATTGTCTTCCTCAGTGCTAAAAGTAAAGACAGTGACATTGAAAAGGGACTCTCCTACGGAGCGGATCTGTACCTGACCAAACCCTTCTCGACCCGTAACTTAATGGCCAAAGTTCAGGAACTTACGGCCTAAACCTATAGCCTTTCATCTTCCTTTTCCCCAATCGAGTATCAGCAAAATACCTTTTTATCTATAGTATATTAGCGAGAAAAACCGCTTTTGTTTGATCCCTTCCGCGATTGCTTGTACTTTAGCCGCACAGTTCAGGTATTATTTTTAGTCCCTCTAAAATGATTACGAGCCATGAGTGCTATCCCCTTCCAGTTGCGGAGTTTTGACGAGTACAAAGAACTATATAGTAAGTCAGTAAACGACCCGGAAGGCTTCTGGGCCGAGATTGCGTCTAACTTTTACTGGCGGAAGCCCTGGATTAAAACGCTTCAGTGGAATTTCTCAGACCCGGACATTAAGTGGTTTGCGGGTGGTAAACTCAACATTACCGAAAACGCTCTCGACCGTCACCTGGCCGAGCGGGGCGATCAGGTAGCCATTATTTGGGAACCCAACGATCCCCACGAAGATTCCGTAAAAATCACGTATCGTCAGTTACACCAACGCGTGTGCCGTTTTGCCAACGTTCTGAAAAAACAGGGCGTGAAAAAAGGTGATCGCGTGTGTATCTACCTGCCGATGGTACCCGAGCTGGCGATTGCCGTGCTGGCCTGTGCCCGCATCGGAGCCGTTCACTCGGTCGTATTCGGTGGTTTTTCTTCGCAGTCCATTGCCGATCGAATCAACGATGCCGAGTGTAAAGTCGTGGTAACCTCCGACGGAGCGTATCGGGGAGCCAAGGAAATTCCGATGAAAGCGACTGTCGATGACGCTTTGGTGACCTGTCCTTCGGTGGAAACGGTACTCGTTATGACCCGTACCCGCACCCCTGTGTACATGCTCAAGGGCCGCGACCGCTGGTGGGAACAGGAAGAAAAGTACGTGACCAACGAATGCCCCGCCGAAGAGATGGATGCCGAGGATATGCTCTTCATCCTCTATACCTCCGGATCGACAGGTAAACCCAAAGGCGTGGTACATACGACGGGGGGCTATATGGTGTACGCGGCGTACACGTTTGCCAACGTTTTCCAGTACCAGCCCGGCGAAATTCACTTCTGTACCGCAGATATTGGCTGGATTACTGGCCACAGTTATATTGTATACGGACCGCTTTGCTGCGGAGCCACTACGCTGCTATTCGAGGGCGTCCCCACCTTCCCCGACGCGGGTCGCCTTTGGGATATAGTCGACAAGCATTCCGTTAACATTCTGTATACCGCTCCTACCGCCATTCGTTCGCTGATGAGCTTTGGCTTGCAGTACGTCGAAAATAAAGATCTTTCGTCACTGACTAAACTTGGCTCCGTGGGTGAACCCATCAACGAAGAAGCCTGGCACTGGTTCCACGATCACATTGGGAAGGGCAAATGCCCCATTGCCGATACCTGGTGGCAAACCGAAACGGGTGGTTTGATGATTTCACCCATTGCCGGAATCACGCCCGAAAAACCTACGTTTGCTACGCTACCACTGCCGGGGGTACAACCCATGCTGGTAGACGAAAACGGCAAGGAAATTGAAGGCAACGGCGTATCGGGTAACCTCTGTATCAAGTTCCCCTGGCCGGGTATTCTGCGGACGACTTACGGCGATCACGAACGCTGCAAGCAAACGTATTTCAGTACCTATCCGAATCTGTACTTCACGGGTGACGGTTGTCTGCGGGACGAAGACGGCTATTACCGCATCACGGGTCGTGTCGATGACGTACTGAACGTATCGGGTCACCGCATTGGTACGGCGGAAGTCGAAAATGCCATCAACATGCACCTGGGCGTGGTGGAAAGTGCCGTAGTCGGTTATCCACACGACGTGAAAGGTCAGGGCATTTACGCGTACATCATCACGGAAGAACAGCTCGATGATGTAGATCTGACCCGCCGGGATATTCTGGCGACGGTATCCCGCGTGATTGGACCCATTGCCAAACCAGATAAGATTCAGTTTGTCAGCGGATTACCCAAAACGCGTTCGGGTAAAATCATGCGACGAATTCTTCGCAAAATTGCCGAAGGCGATACCGGCAACCTCGGCGACACCTCCACCCTGCTCGACCCGAATGTGGTCGAAGAAATCAAAAGTGGAGCCTTGTAATAACCCATATTCAACTTCCCGAAAGCTTTAAAACTTTCGGGAAGTTTTCGTTTAAGACCTTTACGACCGATTTAGCGAGTGTACCTACTATGTTCCGAAACTTCTCTTCACAAGCCCTGGAACGCATGGCCCTGCTGGAAAATCAGGACCGCATGGATCGGACGGATGGAACACCCCGTTCCCGCCGCTTACGCCAGATTAGCAAAGAAACCGGACAGTTTCTGGCTCTGCTAGCGGCCAATGCCCCGGCAGGAGAACTAATCGAAATCGGCACCAGTGCCGGATACTCAACCCTCTGGCTAGCTTTGGCCGCCCGCGAACGAGGCCAGCGGGTAAAAACCTTTGAACTCGACCCGGAAAAGTGCGAGATGGCCCGCGAAACGTTTCGTCTGGCGGGAATGAAGGATTTTATCGAACTCATTCCCGGTGATTTTCTCAGTTTGGGTGCTTCCTTGTCCAGTATTGCGTTTTGCTTTCTGGATGCGGAAAAGAGTCTGTACGATCCCTGTTTCCAGCTTGTGGCTCCTCGCGTAGTCAAGGGCGGACTGCTTGTCGCAGATAATGCCATTGATCAGTACGAAGGCATCAAACCCATGATGGATCGGGCGTTGGCGGATGAGCACTGGGATTGTCTGACGGTACCAATTGGCAACGGCGAGTTTATCTGTCGGCGTACGTAAATCCGGCGTATCGTTCTTTAACCAGGCCCATGGTCTTTCCAAATAAGAAAGACCATGGGCCTCTCTTATTTCTATACCTGCATTTTTACTTACAGGGTCTATTCTGCCACACATCTATTCTACGTACCTCTGTTCCCAAAACCCGGGCACTTGACACGTATACGTCTGTACTTTTGAGGCATTGGTTCGGTTCTAAGTCCTTATCGATCTCCCATAGTATTGATTTTCTACGGTACGAGCACGAGAAAATCCCCCTTAGCACATTTGAAATCACATCTCATGAAAAAGCTTTTACTTCTTCTCACCTGTCTTTTAGCCCTTCAAACGGCTTGGGCTCAGTTTCCGATGGGGGGCGTTACTCCTCAGCGAAAAGCGATCCCCGGTACAGCCGACGACAATACGCCCAAAGGCAATTCCAAGATTACGGGTTTTGTCGTGGATTCAGCCCTTACCAAGGCCGTAGAATTCGCCAGCGTTGCCCTGATTAATAAAGCAACCAACAAACCCGTCGATGGTACGGTAGCCGACGATAAAGGAAAATTCACCTTAAACCGTGTAGCTGCTGGTGAATATAAATTGCTGTTTTCCTTCATCGGATACGAAAACAAAGCCGTTGATGGCGTGACCGTCACGAAAGGTCAGGACCTTGATCTGGGGGTTATTAAACTGGCTTCCAAAACCAAAACACTGGAAGAAGTAACCGTTACGGGCCAGAAGGAACTCATCGAAGAAAAGGTAGACCGACTGGTGTACAACGCGGAAAAAGACATCATGGCGAAAGGTGGCGACGCTGCCGACGTACTGCGGAAAGTACCCATGCTGACGGTTGACCTGGAAGGAAATCTATCTCTTCGCGGCAGCCGGAACGTACGGGTTCTGATTAACAACAAGCCCAGTACCATCGTTGCCAGCAGCGTAGCGGATGCTCTCAAGCAAATTCCCGCGGATATGATTAAAACCGTGGAAGTGATTACCTCGCCCTCGGCCAAGTACGATGCGGAAGGATCGGGTGGGATCATCAACATTATCACCAAGAAGAATACACTACAAGGTCTTAACCTGAACGTGGACGCCGGTGTGGGTAACCGGGGTTCCAACCTATCGCTGAATGGCAACTACCGCAAAGGAAAAATCGGTTTTAACCTGGGCGGCTTTGGTCGGGCCAACTATAACCTGAAACTACAGGGCTTTAACGATCAGACGAACTTCAAAGACAATGGTTCGACGCGTACCTACCAGACTACCGACGGGGTCAACAGCGGCTTGTTCGGAAATTACAACCTGGGTTTTGATTACGACATTGCCAAAAATCAGTCGCTTACGGCTGGCGTACGGTACGGTGCCCGGAACATGCTCAACGACCTGAATCTGAATACGCAATCGTTTATTAATGACGTATTGACGGGTACGGTACGCCGGGATGTGGATACGAAGAACCTGTCGGGTACGGTGGATGTGAACGTCGATTACCTGCACACCTACAAACCCCAGCAGGAATGGAGTATTTCGACGCAGTACAGCCGCAATGACCTGACTAACAACTTTGATGCCATCGAACGGAATGCAACGGAGGCGATGCTGAACCGGGAGAAAAACATCAACCACAACCTGAATCAGGAAATTACGCTACAAACGGATTACCAGACGCCCCTCAAGAAAAACCAGATGCTGGAATTTGGAGCCAAGGGAATCATGCGGACCGTAAATAGTGATTACCAGTATCTGTACGGAAATGGTTCAGAGCCGTTGACGCAAAGTACCCGTCAGCCTTCGGGAGCACTGGATTACAACCAGAGTGTAGCAGGTGGTTATGCTTCCTACACCTTGACGACGAAAAATCGCTACACCATCAAAGCCGGTACGCGTTACGAATACACGACGATTGAGGCCAGTACCCGGGAAGGTGGCGACATTAGCATTCCTAACTATGGTAATCTGGTACCTAGTTTGAACGTTTCGAAAAGCTTTAAAGGTACGACGCTGAAACTGGGCTACAACCGTCGGATTCAGCGACCCGGTATTCAGCAATTGAATCCGAACATCAATGCAGCGAACCCACAGAATATCTCCATCGGGAACGCTTCCTTACGTCCTGAATTGACGGACAACGTGGAATTAGGCGTTAGCAAAAACATCAAGAAGTTATTTGTGAATGCTAGCTTCTTCGGCCGTTTCACCGATCAAACCATTACGCAGGTCGTATCGGCCAACGATACACTAGCCGGGGGCGTACTGACTACGTATCAGAACATTGGTAGTGAACGGGCCGTGGGTACGAACATTTTTGGAAACCTGGCCATTACCTCCAAATGGAATGTCATGCTGTTTTCAAATATTCTCTACTCCAACTTACGCGGCGTAGCCCGGGTTTCGAGTAGTATTTCCGAACCCGTTAGCAACTCTGGTTTTAACGTAGGTGGTGGATTGAATACGCAGATTCAGTTCAAGAATGGCTGGGGTGCTCAGGCCTTTGGCTTCCTGCAAGGTTCGCAAGTGCAATTACAGGGCCGTACGGGTGGCTTTGCGTTCTACTCCGCGGGGGTTAAGAAGGATTTCAAAAATAAGAAAGGAAGCATTGGTATCGCCGGTGAAAACTTCCTGACCAAGAGCATCAACATTCGTACCGATCGTCGTTCCGCTCAATTCACGCAGCTGTCGGATATGCACATTTTCATGCGGGGCGTTCGTTTGACCTTTAGCTACAAGATTGGTAAGATGACCATGGATGCTCCCCGGAAAAAAGGTAAATCCGTCAATAATGACGACGTTAAATCAGGCGGCGATGGTGTACAAAGCGGTGCACCAGCATCGGGCGGCGGAGCTACCACCCGACCCCGGTAAGATATAAAAGTTACTATTAATCTACTCCGCTATCTTTTTCGATAGCGGAGTTTTTTTATGCCATTAATCAAGGCATTAGCTTCCTTGTCCTGATGCTAAGCCTAGTGAACAAGGCATAGGTCCAGGTATTAAAACGCCCAGGAGGCTCATTTACCTGAAGCTACAGGTGCTACTCCGTAGCGAATGCTAGACGAGAAACCTGCCTTTTTTATTGGAAGCAATGGACTCACGTCACAGACGCGAAACCATGTTCGCCCCGATTATTACATAACGGTTAAAAATCGGGGCCGAGCGTGGTGTACCGTCAACCCTGAAGGGGTTCAATGTGATTAGTCTCGTATGCAATGCGGGGAAATCCAATGCGAAGCTGACCATGGGTTGCACCCATGGCTATTTACATGAAACCCCTCTGGGGTTAAACGGCCTTATTTCCCCTAGTTCATTCAGGCTTGCATGCAGCCCCCAACCTGAAGGGAATGTGATTAGCCCCGTATGGAATGCGGGGTACGGATGCGTCTCGCCCGGTAGGCACAGCCTATCAACGTTTGCGTCTGTAGCGAATGCTACGGATAACCCGTCCCGCGACCTTTACCGGGTTTATCCTACCAAAATGGAAAACCGCCCTAAACTCCTCCCGTCACTGCCTTCATCTTCGCCAGCCCATTTTTGGCAACCGTCAATGGGTCTTGGGCGTAGTAAGATTTATTAAATACTTCCAGGGAAAGAATCAGCGGCTGTTCTGGTGTATGAATAGCCTTTAGAATTTTCTGAATCGGAGCTACGCCATCACCCGCGAAAATGCGATCCGCATCCGTAATTTTTTCAGCGGTGAGATTCGCCGGGTAATCATTGACGTGAAAGATTTCCATCGCAGGCTTTCCGACCAGCGGCAAACTCGCCAAACTGGAACCGCCTTTATACAGATGGTAAACATCTAGTAGCAAACGTGCCGAAGGATGTCCACTCTCTAGAGCTACGTACATCACCTCACTTAGTTTGCTCAGGTTACTGGAAAATCCCCAGAGTTCCAGGTGCGGGATGACGCCCGTTTGCGTACCCAATTCCAGAATAATTCGGTACCGTTCCGCTACTTTCATCAGGTCCAGTTTAGGAGAAGTCGTGGCACCCATGGGCGGAGCTGCCGTACGTTTGCAGCCAATACCAGCGAGCATATCCATTTCCCGTTTCATCTGCTCCAGGGCTTTGGATCGAACACCCGCATCGTCTACAATCCAGGGAGCAAATCCGATGGCATTTTCGACGGTCAACCCCAGGTCCGTAATCACCTTGCGGGCATCTGTCAGCGTTTTCCCCTGTTTCAGATAATCCTGCACCGTATCTACCCACACTTCCACGGAACGGAATCCTGCCTGAGCGGCAATTTGAAGTTCCTTTTCGAAGCCCAATTTGTGGCCCCTCAGCGTACTCATGTTCAAACAGTACTTGAATGAATCCGCCACAGAAGATTTTTTAACGGGAGAAAGGGGAAGAAAAAGTCCGCCAAATAGGCCTGAAAGTTGACCAAGTGTTCGGCGGCGACTGAAAAGAGGTTCCATACTAAGCATTCAGAGGTACGAAATTGGGGAAGATTGCTCTCGATGATCTCGGAAAAAGAAAATTTATCCTGACAAATATGCCAAATTTGGCCCAATGGCTATAGTTTACACATTTTTTTTTCAATATACGTACCTTGTATAGAAAAACTCTAAAGAATACGATTACCTTTGCTGAATCCTGACGTACAGGAGATTTTTGTTTTATTTATTTTTATTCACAATGCAAACAGGCACTGTAAAATTTTTCAACGAAACGAAAGGTTTTGGCTTTATTCTTGATGACGCTTCCGGGCAAGATATTTTCGTGCACGCGACGGGTCTGAGTTCAGCTACCATTCGTCAAGATGATCGTGTTTCTTTTGAAACGATCGAAGGCAAGCGTGGCTTGAACGCCGTAAACGTTAAGAAAATCTAGGTTTTCTTTAGCGTGCTGAAAGCACCCTGCTCCCGTCCGGAGCGGGGTATTTTTTTGCTCAAATTCCGCCGATGGCATTTGTTTTTAAACCTATTCGATGCACTGATCACTCGAATAGCCATGAAAACATTCCTGCATCCACTACTCTTACTGCTTTCGTTGCTTTGGGTAGCGTCGGCCTGTACGACTGTAAACGTAGATAAAAGTAGCCGAGCTAACTTTAGCAAATACAAAACATTCGCCTGGATGGACTCGGATGTTCAGGCGGGTAAAAATCCCGTATACTATAACGAAATCGCTACGCAGAATCTGGAAAACGCAGTTGAAAGCACCCTGGCGGAAAAAGGGTACCAACGCGATGAAAACAATCCGGATATGCTCATTGGGTACCACTTCTTTGTCGAACAGAAAGAACGTACGGTTTCTGATCCAGCTCCATTGTACGGTCCCTATATGGGCTGGGGACGTTGGGGCTGGCGAGGCTGGGGGCCAGCCTGGTACGGATGGGGCAGCGGCCGACAGTCCCACCGGGAAAAATATGAGGCAGGAACGGTAGTCCTAGACATTGTAGATGCCAAAACCCGTAAGCTGGTTTGGCGGGGCTCCGTGGAGAAAGCCGTAGATAACCCGACTCAGATTTCCCGTCAGCTTGAACGAGACGTTAATAAAATTGTCGAAAAAGTACCCGAAGAAAAATCAGGTAAATAACCCGGAATTCAGAAAAAGGAAGCGTTTCCAGACGCTTCCTTTTTCTGTTAAAAATTACTAAGCCAAGGAAAGCTGGGCAATTTTCTCGGAAAGCCGTAGTTTTACGATAGAATTGTCGTACAATGATCTCAAGATTCGCAGTTTTTATCGCCGTATGGTTAGGAATAGGTCTGATCTCCGAAGTTTCGGCTCAGGATCGTTACATTACTGGCGTTGCCTTAAATGATTCTACTAAAAAGCCTATCAATCTGGCTTCCGTTCGAAACCTCCGAACGCAGGATGTGACGCGTACCAACAAATCGGGTACGTTTCTCATTCTAGCCCGCACGGGTGATCAGCTACGCATCACCTGCAATGGCTGTGATGATGCGACGGTTAGCATTGATTCTACGGGAGATGATATCGTCACCACCGTTAAACAGTACGTTTTCACGTCCGAAGGAAGAACACTCGACGAAGTTCAGATTACGGCAAAATCAGAAGCCGAGATCAAGTATGAAATCGAGAAAGCTTTGAAAGAGCCCCTGGCTAAAAAAAATATGTCGACGGGGCAGATTATGGAAATGGCCAACTCACCCATTTCACTGATGTACGAACTATTCAGCAAGCGGGCCAAGAATTTGCGAAAACTGGGCGTTCTTCAGCAACAGGATCGGAAACACAAACTCGCCGAATTTAAGTACAACGCTCAAGTCGTTAATCAGGTTACCAAGCTGGATGGTGAAGATCTGGAAGAATTCATGCGATTGTTTCCCATTGACGACGACTTCGTGCTCCAATCATCGGAGTATGATCTAGTTCAGGTCATCAAAGCCAATTTCAAAAAATACCAGGCTCGTTTAGGGAAGTAAGCTCCTCGTTTTATTTAGGCCGCTTCGCACCGTACCTTTGTCGGATGCGGTATATGATTTCATTTGCGTACAATGGTGCGGCTTTCAACGGCTGGCAAAAACAACCCAATGCGGTTTCTATCCAGGAAGCCCTGGAAAAATCCCTTTCCGTACTTCTAAAAAATCCCGTCGCCCTGGTCGGATCCGGACGTACCGATACAGGCGTTCACGCCGAGCAGCAGTACGCTCACTTCGAGTGGCCTGCTCCCATTACCGACGATCTGGATTTTGTGGCTTTCAAAGCAAATCGTATGCTGCCCCCCGGTATTGTCGTCTATCGTATTTTCCCCATTCGTTCAGACGTGCATGCCCGCTTTACGGCTACTTCCCGAAAGTACGAATACCGAATTTCACGCCTTAAAAACCCTTTCCGTCCTTCGATGGTTTATTCGTTTAGTTTTCCGCTCGACGTACCGGCCATGAATCAGGCGGCGGAATACTTGCTGAGATACAGTGATTTTCAGAGCTTCAGCTTGGTTAATACGCAGGTAAAAACCTTTCGCTGTGCCATTACGGAAGCTCGCTGGGAAGAATGTGGACACGAACTCGTTTTCCACGTACGGGCGGACCGTTTCTTACGCGGTATGGTCAGGGCCCTAGTAGGAACGCTGATGGATGTAGGACGCGGACGCATTACGGTTACTGATTTTGAACAAATTATTCTGGCGAAAGACCGCAAGAAAGCTGGACGTGCGGTACCGCCGGATGGGCTTTTTCTGGTGGAAATCACCTACCCTGTCCACGCGTTCGACCCGCCAACGGACGCCATTGACCTGTAATGAAGATACAACTAGCCATTTTAGCAGCGGGCCGTTCCAGTCGTCTGGGTCGGCCAAAGCAACTCATCGAATGGGATGAGCAAACGTTACTTTGCCGCGTAACGCAAACCGCCCTGCGGGTCCACGCTAGTGAAACGTCGGTTTGCATCATCACAGGAGCCTACGCTGAACAAGTGGCCGCCACGGTAGCCGACCTGCCCGTAACCGTTCTGTACAATACGGACTGGTCGGAAGGCATGGCGGCATCCGTACGAGTAGCAACGGCGTACGCAATAGAGCAGCAAGCGGATGCTTTGCTTTTTCTACTCACGGATCAGCCCCATTTAACTACGTCAGTACTAGAGGAAATCCTGCATTTCTATGCTGGTAAAGCTGACAGTATTGTCGTGTCAGATTACGGCTCGGATTGGGGCGTACCCATGCTGTTCGGTTCGGATTATTTTGCGGAGTTGCTAACCTTACAAGGCGATCGTGGAGCGAAGCCCCTGGCTAAAAAATATACTACCCTTGTAAAGAAAGTAGTCTTTCCTTTGGGTTCTGTCGATATTGATACGGAGGAAGACTGGAAGCGGTTTGCAAAAAGTGCTTTTAATGCTTAAATTTGTGATTAAATAGAAATAATTGACCGCCACATTTCTAGGTTTGTTCCGATAGAATTTACCCACCCTAATAAGTTGATAAAATATATCTAGCCCACCGAAAGTCGAACTTACCTAAGTAAAAAGCACTATTTCTATTTACCTATAATAACGATAAAACATACTCTATCAAATGGCTAACGACCAGTTATCTTTTACCCGAATTGGCGTATTTTATGACGGCAATTATTTCTTACACGTAAGTAATTACTATAATTATTTTAATTCCCGTAAAAGTCGAATAAGCGTATCAGGTTTACATAGTTTTATTAGGAATCAGGATGCCGATG
>NZ_JBMDWJ010000343.1:0-7300 GCF_048595215.1 Siphonobacter sp. | reverse complement strand
AAAAGACTTTCATTTTATTCGGATTTATTTTACTAAAATTCCTACTGCAATACATCTTAATAAGTCCAGAGTATGACTTACAAAGAGACGAATATTTACATCTTGACCAAGCCAATCATTTGGCTTGGGGTTATCAGTCTGTACCCCCATTCACGTCTTGGAATTCATACTTAATCCAATTACTGGGAAACTCTGTTTTCTGGGTAAAGTTTTTTCCAGCATTATTTGGAGCTTTGACAATTTTTGTTGTTTGGAAAGCCATTGAAGAATTGAACGGAAATAATTTTGCTTTAATCTTAGGAGCAACTTGTGTTTTATTTTCAACACTTTTAAGATTAAATACCTTATATCAACCAAACTCTTTTGACGTATTAAGTTGGACCACTTTTTACTTTCTTTTAATTAAATATTTTAAAACTGAAAATACTAAATGGCTTTACATTAATGCCTTTGTTTTTGCTATTGGTTTTTTAAACAAATACAACATTATTTTTCTTGCAATTGGCCTTCTTCCGTCTATTTTATTAACGAAACAACGCAAAATTTTTGCAAAAAAAGAATTTTATCTTTCTATTTTACTCGGATTTTTAATTGTTTTACCAAATATTATTTGGCAATTCAAAAATAATTTTCCTGTCATTCATCATTTAAAAGAATTATCAAAGTATCATTTGGTGAATGTAAATAGATTATATTTCTTAAAGGATCAACTACTTTTCTTCATAGGTTCTTGGTTTGTTATTTTTTCAGGCTTATATGCTCTAATCTTCTATGCACCCTACAAAAAATACAAGGCATTTATAGGAGCGATGATTTTTACTTTATTAATCTTTACCTATTTCAAAGCAAAAAACTATTATGCCATCGGACTTTATCCAATTTATATATCCTTTGGTTCGGTATTTCTTGCAGAAAAAGTAAAACAAGGCTGGAAAAGATATTTGCAACCAGTATTTATTGCAATACCAGTGTTATTTTTCATTCCCATGTATAATATATTTTTTCCAAATGTAAGCCCCGAATATATTATAAGCCATAGACAAACCTATCAGAAACTTGGTCAACTTCGCTGGGAAGACGGGAAAGACCACGAACTGCCACAAGATTTAGCCGATATGTTGGGTTGGAAGGAATTGGCTTTAAAAGTGGATAGTATCTATGTTAAATTACCCAACAAAGACAAAACACTTATTTTGTGTGACAACTATGGACAAGCAGGAGCAATCAATTATTACACAAAACAAAATATAAAAGCAGTTACATTTAACGCTGATTATATTGATTGGTTTGACCTAACAAAAAATTACGAAAACTTAATCAGAATAAAGTATGCAAATGAAGTGCAAGCTGAACTCATAGAAACTTCGCCACTGTTTGCTACTTCTTTTATCTCCGGTTCTATTACTAATAAATATTCACGAGAATTTGGAACTACAATTTTTGCTTTTATCGGAGCAAAAATTAATGTTAATAAAAAAATAAAAGAGGAGATTGACGAAACAAAAAGCTACCATTAATATCGGCTTGGCGATAAATCAGATTACCGATGTTTTTATCAAACGTTTGCGGCCATCGCTGTGGTGCGAGCTTCAACAATAGTATTTCGATTAGACTTTAGATCTAAAAATCAGTCAATTTTTTATAAGGCGGGGTGACGTACAAATTGGGAGCTTTCTGCTTCCATTTGAGTTCAGATCAGGTTAATAGTTTTGTGCTCCTGCAGTCGCTTGTCGGGAGCCAAGCGACTGCAAGGGTTATACCAGTGGAAGCTCTTCATCCATTTGAAAGAATAATGGAGTAATCACTATTCTCTCATATTCATCTTCCCAGCAAAATCATATATCATTTTTTCAAGAATTTATTAACTACACCTCAACAAAAATATAAACATTCAAATACTTTATTAATCAATTTAGGGTAAATACCTGGGTTAGCGTACTTACCTTATGAACCCGTACGTATGCTTTTTCTCTTATGAATCTCACTGAATTCCGTACCCTGCTTCGAACATACCTGAGCGGCCAGCAAAGCCCCCCGGAAGAGCGTCGCCTTGACCGGTGGTATGAGGAGCTTGGGGAAGGCCTTGAGCTTTCCGAGGAAGAGTTGACTGCCGCCCGCAAGCGGATGAAAGCAGTCATTGACACGAGAACGCAGGAAGAAAAACGATTCTGGCTTTTTGCCTCAACGGCTCGCTGGGTTTCCGCCGCCGCCGTACTTTTCGTTTTGATTAGCCTGGGGCTTTTCTGGGGGATGGATGATTCCGTTACGTATACCAATACGTCCTCAAAGCCCATGACTGTGGCACTTTCCGAGGGGACAACGGTTGAAGTAAACCCTGGAGCTACCCTGGTATACTCCCAATCCTTTCCTTCGGATCGGCGGGAAGTTTCGCTGGCGGGTCAAGCCTTTTTCAAGGTAACGAAAGATCCCGCCCGGCCCTTCCGGGTATACGCCTCAGGAACCATTACGGAGGTGCTGGGTACCAGTTTCTGGGTGAGAAGTTCGGAGGAACAGTTGCAGGTGGAGGTCCGGACGGGACGCGTACAGGTTTCCCAGCAAACTACGCTTCAGCCGATCTCGGTGCTGCTGACTCCTAACCAACAGGTGGTCGTCAACCTGCGTACGAAACGCTGGGTTAGTGGACTGGTGGAGCAACCCCAGTCTACCTTGCCCTCCCGTTTTAGTTTTTCAGGTGCTCCGGTGAAAGCCGTGATTGATTCCCTGGAAAAAGCGTACCATATCCCTATTCTCTTTGCCAAAACGCCCATGGAACGTTGTACATTCTCAGGCACGCTGGCAGACTCTACTTTTTACGGAAAGCTGGAGTTACTCTGTAAAACCCTTCAATGGTCGTATCGCATCGAGCAAAAAACCATCCTCCTCGAAGGACGACCCTGTAGGACTTCCCGATGAAACCGACGAACTAGACCTTATTCATTCATTTACACTGACACCGTTGAGGTTGCTTTGGTACCCGTGGAGACGTTGGATACTGCCTGTTTTTCAACAGGTCCTGATACTTATTGTCTTTAGCTGCACCTTAGCTTATGCCCAAGAGTCTCCGTTAGAAGAATCGATTAGCCTGCGTATGCAGGATACGCCACTCCAAACCGTACTAACGAAAATGGAAAAATTGACCTCGGCCCGTTTTCTGTATAATCCAGATGCCATCGGCGTACGCCGAAAGGTTTCTGTACGGGCCCACCAGGAGCCGTTACGTTTGGTCCTGGATCGCTTGTTCAGGCCTCTGTCGATTCACTACGAACTTGTCCGGGGACAGCTGGTACTCACGGTTGCAGACTCCTTGCCGCCCGCAACGGTACAGGAAACGTTCTTTAGGGGAATGGTCAAAAACGCGAAAGGAGAGCCGATCTCCGATGCTTTTATCCGAATCAAGGGAAGTTCGCAGGGTACCACGACTCAGGCCGACGGCTCCTATCAGTTGCCCGGTTCTGAACCCGTCACACTCCTGGTTTCACATCTGGGTTATCAGGCTACGCAGGTTATGGCCAAGCCCGGCCTTGTGCCGACGGTTATTCTTTCCGAAAGGACAGTCGTTCTTCCTGAGCTTGCGATTGTGGGTTCTTTCGCCAGCCCCCGCTTAAGCCTGGATCGGGCCGTTCCCGTGGACGTTGTTACCTCCGTTCAGTTACAGGCTACGGGTCAGTTGGAGCTGGCTCAGCAATTGCAATTCGCTTCTCCTACCGTGCAGACCCTGAAAACGGGAATCAACGGCGTAGCCAATTATGCTGACCCGGTTACCTTACGCGGCCTGGCTCCCGATCAGGTACTGGTTCTGGTGGATGGCAAACGCCGCCATCCCTTTTCCGGCATCAATCTTAACCAGACGGTGGGACTGGGTACCGTAACGACCGACTTGAATACCATCCCCACCCTGGCTCTGGAACGCGTAGAAATTTTGCGGGACGGAGCCGCAGCTCAGTACGGATCGGACGCCATTGCGGGTATCATTAATCTGGTGTTACGAAAAGAAACGCAGGGAGGTCTGATCCGAAGTTCTGTCGGCAGTACCAGCCGGGGAGACGGGGCCTTCTTTACCACGGGCCTCCGCTGGGGGACCGGACTGGGGAAAACGGGCAGTAACCTGACCCTGAGTTTACAGGTACAATCCCTTGGCGTTACCAATCGCTCAGACGCGTACACCGGACGTATTTACGCCAGCGACTCTACTACCGATAACCGCATTCGTCAGAACCGGGGCGTTTGGCAACCGCCGTTCCGGGTAGGAGTCTACGGAAGTAACGGCTCTACTACCGCACAGGGCTTGTATAAAGTCAGTTACCCGATCAACGCACGCTGGACCGCCTATCAGACCGGAACCTATTCCAATAAGTACGTTGTGGCTTATGGTTTTTTCCGTAATGCCATCCCTGAAAATGCCAATTCAAACCCCGGCGTATACCCGGATGGGTATACGCCGGAGTTACCGGGCCGAACCGTCGATTTTTCACAGGTCGTTGGGCTGAGTCGCCAGACGCCTCAGGGCTGGCAATGGGATTTTAGCGGCAGTTACGGTTCCAACCGACTGGACCTGTGGGCGAATCGTACGAGCAACCCTTCGCTGGGAGCGGCATCCCCCACTGATTTTTACGTAGGTCGAAGTGTCTTTGCTCATACGCTCGTGGACGCAACGGCCACCCGGCTGTTTCATACCCCAAACACGAGCTGGAATGTAGCTCTGGGCAGTCAGGTACGGCGGAGTGTATTTCAGTTACGGGCGGGGGACGCGGCGGCTTCGGAACAAGGTCCGCTACTAAATAAAGCTCCCGGAGCGAGTGGTCGACCCGGAATTGCCCAAACTGACGAAGTGCGGGCGTTCCGTTCCAACCTCGGTTTGTATGCGGATGTAGAAGGCGAATGGAAAAAACGAATCCTGGGCAGCATGGCTTTACGGCTGGCGTCCTACAGCGATTTTGGCAGTAATCTGTCGGGGAAGACTTCCGCTCGATATCGGATTAATTCCGGGCTATCCGTACGAGGTTCGGCGAACCGGGGCTTTCGGGCTCCTTCGTTACAGCAAAATTTCAATCGGCTGGTGACGTCCACCGTTCAGGCGGGTTCCATTGCTCTCACCCGTCAGATTTCGAGTCAGGACCCTCGAATGGCTCAGCTGGGCTTTCCGCCCATTCAGGCCGAAAAATCCTGGAATTATACCCTGGGTATCGCAGGAGAAATACTGCCCTCCTTCACTTTTGCCCTGGATGCCTATCAGATTTCGATTCGTGACCGGATCATTCTGAGTGACCGACTTTTTGTTACTTCCATCGCCTCACTTCAGCGGTGGTTTCCTGAACTAACAGAAATTCGGCTCTTCACGAATCAGTTGTCTACCCAAACAAATGGCATCGATGCCCAATTGACGTATAGCAATAACCGTAAGAAGAATAATTTTCTGCGAGTCTCCGCTATTTTTTCCTTTAACCAAACCCGAATTACGCGTATCAAGCCCACGCCCGCTGCTTTCCAGGAAGGTACGGCTTCGGCTATTTCTTTAATTGATACCATTGGCCGGGGACTGATTGAAACCGCTCAGCCCCGGGAAAAATTTATCATTTCCGGTGAGTATCGGCACTACCATTGGAGCTGGTCCGTGCGGGCAACGTACATTGGAGCCGTGACGGGCTGGATCAAACCGCTGAATCAACCCTATGAATGGCAGACCTTTCGGGGTAAAACGTTGTTCGATGTCACCATCGAATATACCCCCACCCGGCACTGGCAGTTTAGTTTGATGGGCCTGAACCTGCTCAATACGTATCCAGATCGCATTTTGAGCAGTCAGGCCGCCTATTCCAACGGACAAACCCCTTATCCAAGAAATGTAAGTCAGTTCCCAGCGAATGGAGCTTCCGCTCAGCTTCAGGTAGCGTACCGATTTTAATTCCTGATAATGAACCCCTTACGCTTCAGTCATTTGTAACACACAAAACTTTACAAGTATGTCAGTAGTAACGGGTCACGGCCCGGTTTGCTGCTCTTTCACAACTAAACATATTCTATATCATGAAATTTGCTTCAGCTGTACCCATAGCCGAACGGGATCGCCTTGTCCTGAAAAAAGCCGGCTTACCCGAAACAACGAACGTTTATTTGAATTTATCTGCGGAAGCACTGGTCGAAAAAGCCCTGCTGAACGGCGAAGGCGTACGAGCCAACACGAAAGCCCTCATGTGTGACACGGGTGTTTTTACGGGTCGTTCACCAAAAGACAAATACATCGTTCGGGATGAAATGACCGCCGAAACCGTCTGGTGGGGCAGCGTCAATCATCCCCTGGAAGAATCGCATTTTGAGATTTTACACCAGGATATGCTGACGTTCCTGAATGAAAAAACCGTGTATATTCGGTACGCTCAGGCCTGTGCCCTGACCGAAGAACAGGTATCGGTTTGCATCATTACCACGCAAGCCTGGCATAACCTCTTCTGCCACCACCTGTTCATCCGCCCGGATCAAAAGGTTATTGCCCAGTTTTCACCCGACTGGACGATTCTCAATATCCCTGGATTCAAAGCAAATCCCGCCGTTCATGGCACCCGTGGCAGCAATTTCACCATTATTGATTTCAGCCGAAAAATCATCCTGATCGGCGGTACGGGCTACGCGGGGGAGATGAAAAAAGGCATTTTCTCCGTGCTGAATTATACCCTTCCCCAGAAAGGCATCTTATCCATGCATTGCTCCGCCAACGTGGGAGAAAAAGGCGATACGGCTCTGTTTTTTGGCTTATCAGGCACGGGAAAAACAACGCTTTCGGCAGACCCCAATCGTCAGTTAATCGGGGACGATGAGCATGGCTGGTCCAAGGAGAAGGTATTCAATATTGAGGGCGGCTGCTACGCCAAAGTAATTGATCTGACGCATGAAAAAGAACCGGAAATTTTTGGAGCCATCCGGGAGAATTCCATTCTCGAAAACACCCGCTTTTTTCCGGGAACGACGGAGGTTAATTACGAGGATAACTCCGTAACCGACAATACCCGGACTGCTTATCCCCTCCATTTCATTGACAACGCCCTGATTCCTTCCGTCGGAAACTCGCCCAAGCATATTTTCTTTCTAACCGCCGATGCCTTTGGCGTATTACCACCGATTTCCCGCCTGACGACCGAACAGGCCATGTATTATTTCATTTCAGGCTTTACTTCCAAACTGGCCGGAACGGAAGTCGGCGTGAAAGAACCCCAGCCTACGTTTTCGGCCTGTTTTGGGGCGGCGTTTCTGCCGTTGCATCCCTCCCGTTATGCTACGCTGCTGGGCGAAAAACTACAGCAGAACC
>NZ_JBMDWJ010000342.1:0-32626 GCF_048595215.1 Siphonobacter sp. | reverse complement strand
TGCCCAACATGACGGTCATCAACCCCTGCGATTACAACCAGACGAAAGCGGCTACGATTGCTTCAGCCGCCTACGAAGGTCCCGTATACCTGCGTTTTGGTCGTCCGGTGATTCCGGTATTCATTCCCGAAGATATGCCCTTCGAGATTGGAAAAGCCATCACGCTGAACGAAGGTACGGATGTCAGCATCTTCGCAACTGGTCACCTGGTATGGGAAGCCCTGCAAGCCTGCCAAATGCTGGAAGACGAAGGTATTTCGGCCGAAATCATCAACATCCACACCATCAAGCCGCTCGATACGGAAGCCATCCTGGCCTCGGTACAAAAGACGGGTTGCTGCGTAAGTGCGGAAGAACACCAGGTAAATGGCGGTTTGGGCGAAAGCATTGCTCATACGCTTATTACTAACTACCTAGCTCCGCAGGAATTCGTTGGCGTGAAAGATACGTTTGGCGAAAGCGGTACGCCCGATGAACTGATGACCAAGTACGGTCTGAAAGCAGCGAACATCGTAGAAGCGGCGAAAAAAGCTATCGCCCGCAAAACGAAATAAGGTTGCATTATTTCCTAAAGGCTAGTCCGAAGACTATTTCGGACTAGCCTTCTTTTTTGTTGATCCATGAAAAAGTCCTATCTCGGTCTTTTTTTCACTGATTTTAACAATTTGGCCTTCGATTCGGGCTATTGGGGCTTGCATTGGAATCTTTCCATTCCCTATACTTGTTCCCTCATAAGTAGTATTGAAAGTAAAATACATGTCTGATCAGGAACTGTTGGAAAAATTTGCGAATCCGGAAACGCGTAATTACGCGTTCAATCTGTTGATTCGTAAGTACCAGCATAAAGTATACAGCCTGATTCGGAAGATGGTTATCGATCATTCGGACGCCGATGATCTCACGCAGGAAACCTTCATCAAGGTCTGGCAACACCTGGCTGAGTTTCGCGGAGATTCGCAACTGTTTACCTGGATTTACCGCATTGCCAGTAATGAAACGTTCAATTTCCTGAATAAAAAACGTCGTCGTTTCTTTCTGCCCCTGGATGATGTTGACTACGAATTGGAAGCGAAAATTGATGCTGACCCCCAACTTTCCGGGGATGAGATTCAGAATAAATTACAAAAAGCCATCCTTCGACTACCCGAAAAACAACGACTGGTTTTTCACTTACGATACTACGACGAAATGCCCTACGAGCAAATGTCCGAAGTGACCGGCACTTCCGAAGGAGCCCTGAAAGCCTCGTATCACCACGCCGTACGAAAAATTGAAGAATTTTTAAACGGAAATTAAACTTTGCCGGGGCGAACTGTTCCAAGTTTCGAGTAAGCAATAAACTGATTCTCAAGCTCTTTGAATAGTACAGTTTGTTGATTTTATAGGACGAAGAGATGGAAAACAAGAAAATAAAACTGGAAGACATTCCGAAGATTAATCCCTACTCTGCTCCTGATCCGTACTTCGACGACCTGCCGCAGCGTATTCAGGCTCGCATTCACGAACAACGGGCCCCCGAACGCATATGGTCCCTGAATTGGTCCTGGCGGCGGAGCTGGTTGTCGGCCGGAGCCGCGGCGGCGGTAGCCGTACTGATGTACGTCAGCTGGCCCGTACGGCAGGATTCCATCGGCGTGGAAACACTGAGTCAGGTAGCTTCCGAAGATATTGTCCAGTATCTCCAGCAGCAGCCGAATGTTTCGGTACAGGACTTGTCTGAGTCGCCAAAAAACCGGCCCCTCATCGACAGTCTCAGTACCCAACCCCTGCAAAACCTAAAGGCGTCGAAGAAAGATATTCTGGACCACATTCCGCTGGAAGATCTGGAAGATTTAATTTAGTACCATGCACCTACCCAATCGTTTGAGCGATTGTTTTTGACGAAAACGTATGAAATTCTGGATCACTGGTAGTTTGTTTTTTTTTCTGACGGTAGTTTCCTACGCCCAGCAGCCTGCCAAAGAAGGTCAACCCAATAAGGAAGGTCAGCAACGCATCCGGGCCGCCAAAATTACCTGGATTACGAACCGGCTAAACCTGACACCCGATCAGGCTAAAGATTTCTGGCCGCTCTTTAATGAATGTGAAGATAAAAAGCGGGAGATCCGTCACCGACTGCGTCGACTCAACGGAGAAACCAATAATTTGAACGCCAGCGACGAAACCATTCGCAAGAATCTGAAAGAAGTCCTGGACCTGCGACAACAGGAAGTAGACCTCGAACGCGAGTACCAGACGAAGTACCTGAAAGTTCTGAATGTGAAACAGTTATCAGAATTGTACAAAGCGGATCAGCGGTTTACCCAGATGTTGATCGAACGGTTAAATAACCGCCCTCATAAGGAACAGGACCAGCATTAAGCAGACTCCATTTCGAGAAACAACGCATCAAAATCGGTGCGTTGTTTTTTTATGCCGTTCGGACTCAATACCTTACTATCTGATCTGTCTGTTCAAAAAGAACGGTCATTTTTTCAGTACTATAAGTCCGCTGGCACAAAACTTTCGTTCATATTGATCAAATAAGCTGTTTAACCATTCGTTGTTCACCTATGTATCAGATCCCAGTAAAGTCCTATTTTAAATCCTTCAATCCTATGCGTGCGTTTGTGCTGGCCCTGTGTCTCTGCTGGGCGGGCAGTGTTTCTGCTCAACGAGAGAATATTTCTCTGGGACCCATGATCGGTGGCTCATACTCCACCCTAACGAATACGCCAGAAGGTGTGCAAAACAAGTACAAAGTCGGACCGTCGGCGGGTGTTTTCATCAACTATAGTATCAAAGAGCACTTTGGTCTAACGGCCAACGTCTTATACTCCCGCTGGGGCACCGACTACGAAAGTTTCAACAATAGTACGAATGGAGCTTTCAAACTGAATCTGGATTACATTCACGTTCCGATCCTGGCTACGTATTACTTTGGTAACGATATGGGTCCTGGGGCAGTTCGTCCCAAGTTATTTCTGGGACCTTCCGTGAGCTTCATGGTCAGTAACAATGGCCTCGTTAATCAGAATTTTCAGAAAATTGACGTGGGAGCTACGGGTGGTGTAGGTATCAATATTGGCCTGGCTAAGCAGCAGTGGATCAACATTGATGTTCGCTATAACCTTGGGTTCAGCCAGGTCTACAAAAATGTACCGGGCTACGAAAATATTAACAACCAGTCCTTCTCGCTTAACGTGGGCTATAGCTTCCCCGTAGGCCAGTACGATAAGGGTAGTAACAAATTCAGCGGTAGAAGACGCTAAGTCGACAATCCCTGGAAAATACAAAGGCCGGACTATTTGTCCGGCCTTTATTTATGTACTACAAACGCTGAAATCTAATTCAATCGGGGATCCGTCGGATAATGGGACAGCACCCGGTACGCTCCTCCCATATCCCGCAAGGTCGATCGCCAGAGCTGGTCCGTCGGACAATCGAACAACTGACCAGGCCGGGTGTTGGAAACGATCCAGGAGTCCCGGTTCAGCTCATCGCTCAATTGGCCTTCTCCCCAACCCGAGTACCCAATAAAAAAGCGGATATCTCCGGCGGGTAACGAACCCAGATTGAGCAGTTTCTTGATCTGTTCAAAGTCACCACTCCAGAACAGACCATCCTGCAATTCCGTTGAACCTTCGATCAAATCCGGGCGGCGGTGAATGTAATGCAGCGTATTTTTCTCAACGGGTCCACCTACAAAAAGCGGTACGTCAGGATAGATATCGTCTTCAATTACATCGTCCAGCAGCAACTCCGTCGTTTGAGTCAGAACCAGCCCAAAAGTCCCTTGCTCATTGTGTTCACAAATCAGTACTACACTCCGCTCAAAATTTTCATCACCCAAAAACGGTTCAGCTAACAACAAACTGCCTCGGGTCACCTTCATTTGAGCATTGTTTTTTCCTGGAAGAAAGTCGCTCAATTCTCTCATGGTCAGACTATTTGAAAATCGTTGGAAAAAGCTGCTAAGAGCAAGATAAACGATTTTTCTTCACAAACCAGCTTCTTTTCGAGAAAAAAACTACCTTTTTAAATATTTTTTACGCTTTTACCTGCATTTCCTTCGGTTACCAGATTTCCACGCCTTTGTGATGATACGGTTCAAGTTGCTCCGTTGTCATGGCCGACGAAGTAATAAGCAGGTCCAGAGCTTCGTAAGGACACACTCGACACGTATCGGCCGTGTCGAATTTATCCCGCCAAGCCGTCGCAATGACTTTTTGGGATACCTCCACCATTTTCTGTTTCAGCAAGGCTTCTTCCCAATACGGTGTCGTCACGCCCAGCTCGTGGTGAATGGAACATACGCCCACGATGCAAAAGTCCGGCCGTAGCTGTTCGAGGGTATGCATGACTCCAGCCCCCAGGGTAACCTGAGCCCGCTTGTAAACCCATCCCCCCATTAGGTGTACTTCCACGGAAGGGTGCTCGCTAAGAATCTGGGCAATGGCCAGACTGTTGGTAAAAATCTGGGCATTCAGATCCGTTGGGAGTCTTTGGGCAATGACCATGTTGGTCGAACCATTGTCCAGAATAATCGTCTGTCCATCCTTAAACAAGGCAGTAGCTTTCCGGGCGATTTCTTCCTTCTCGTGCTGAGCATAGGCAATGCGTTCGGTCATCTTGAGCGGAGCCGGTGCCCGGGGTACGCTGGGAATAGCTCCGCCGTGTACTTTCTTGAGTAAGCCCTCTTCCGCCAGTTCATTAAGATCCCGACGAACGGTGTCATCCGAAACTTTTAATTCCTGGCTTAATTCCACCGAACTCACCCGCTGGTGTTGCGTCAGTTTCTGAAGAATGTATTGGAGGCGTTCTTCGCGAAGCATTTCGTTTTTTTTCGTTTTATAACGCAAAGATAATCTTAATCATGCGGCTTATTTCGGTTTTTTACCGAATTTTGCAACATCACTAGCAATTAGCCTATGAAACTGGTCATTTTTGATATGGATGGCGTACTCGTGGATAGCGAGCCGATCTACCATCATTTCCACCCCTATTTTTTTGAAAACCATTTGGGTATTCCCCTGACGCAGGAAGAAGTGGATGGCTTGACGGGCGTCGCTTCCCGTGAAATTTACAGCCGCTACAAAGCTCTGTATCCCGAACAATTACCCAATGCCCCGGAAGTATACGTGGAGCAGGAATACGATCTGCTGATGAAGAAATTTGCGGCTCTTGAGCCCTTTCCCGTCATTCAGGGTATTCCTGAATTGCTGGCCACGTTACAGGAGCAGGGATTCAGACTGTGCGTTTCCTCCTCCAACCAGCGACGCATGGTGAATCTGTGCCTGGAGCGTTCAGGTTTGAAAAGCTATTTCGAGAACGTGTACAACGGCGAAGACGTCGCCCGGGCGAAACCCGATCCCGAGATTTTTATCAAACAAAGTGTGTATTTTGGCGTAGCACCCGAGGACTGTCTGGTCATCGAAGATTCAACGAATGGATGCCGGGCCGCCAAGGCTGCTGGCATGCCCTGCGTCGGGTACGTCAATCCTAACTCGGGCAATCAGGATTTATCGCTGGCCGACTGGAAAATTGATGCCTGGGATACGACTGGTGTTACGCAGTTATTAACCATTTTAAAAGCCACGGACCTGGAAACGGTTCGCTAAGAAACGAATGAAACGTATTTTGATTGACATGGACGATGTCCTGGCGGATGCTTCCGGTCGTTTTGTGGAATATTGCGTAAATCGGCTGGGACGATCCGTTACCAAAGATTTATTGAAAGGTCCTAACTGGTCTGCCGCCGTGGATATTCACGCGGATACGGTAAAAAGCTGGGTACACGAACCCGGTTTTTTCCGGGGTATGACCGTGATGCCCGACGCTCAGGAAGTGGTAAAAAAGCTTATGGAACAGTATGAAGTATTCATCGTTTCAGCAGCCATTGAGTTCCCGAACTCTCTGAAAGAAAAAGTCGAGTGGCTAGCTGAATACTTTCCTTTCATTGATTGGCGATATATTGTTCTCTGTGGGCACAAGTGGATGATTGACGGCGATTACCTCATTGACGATCATGAGAAAAATTTGAGTACCTTTCGTGGTACGCCGATTTTGTTCGATGCTCCGCACAATCAAACCCTGGAAGGGTACCAACGCGTACAAACCTGGCGGGACGTTGAACGCCTGCTGTTGCCGGAGCTGTTACCGAATCCATAACCCCAGGCAAGTCCGGATACCCCAAAACGAACGCTTACTTTATGTTTTCTCCTGAAGTTCCTCCACCGGCTCGCCTTAACTATACAGCGGCTCGGGTATCAGTCAGTACATTTTTCTTTTTAATGGGACTGAGCTTTGCGAGCTGGGCTTCACGTATTCCGGACATTCAGGAAAATCTGCATTTAAGTGCGGGCGAACTGGGCTCGATCCTACTGGGCATGCCCCTGGGATCATTGGTGGCACTGGCCCCGGCGGGTTGGCTGGTCACCAAGCTAGGCAGCCGAAAAGTAACGTTTTGGGCTTTGATAGCGTATGTAGCCGCTTTACCCCTGCTGGGTTCGATGACGACGGGCTGGCAACTCGCGGTGGCTTTATTTCTGTACGGTGCCGCTGGAGACGTTTCCAATATTGCCGTCAATACGCAGGTGGTAAACGTGGAACGAGGCTTGGGCAAACCGATTATGTCTTCCTGTCACGGCTTGTTCAGTATTGGAGCCTTCGCGGGATCTGCTCTGGGAGGTATTGCGGTTTCCTTGCGAATAACGCCTTTGTACCACTTTCTGGCGGTCCTGATTCTATCCGTTATTATAGCATTGGTATCCGCCCGGGCTTTGCTTAGTCAGGATCATAAACAACAAACTTCGACGGAGAAAACACCCCTTTTCGTGTGGCCCGACCGAGCCCTCTTACTGCTCGGTCTCATTGCTTTCTGCTGTATGCTCACGGAAGGAGCCATGGCTGACTGGTCGTCCATCTATTACCGGCAACGGGGCGGTGGTGTGGCGTCTTTAGGGTATACAGCTTTCACCATCACCATGGCTGCCGGACGCTTTATGGGCGACTGGCTTACCGTACGTCTCGGCATTCGAAAAATGCTTCAGATTAGTGGCCTAGGCATTGCCGTAGGCATGGCCCTAGCCGTATCGGCTCCCTTTCCCTGGGCTGTCATCATTGGTTTCCTAATCATTGGTTTTGGCGTAGCCGTCGTTGTACCGTTAGTGTATTCGGAGGCAGGACGTTCCGAAACCATGTCGGCGGGCATTGCTCTGGCTGCCGTATCCACCGTAGGTTATACGGGCTTTTTAATGGGGCCTCCGCTGATCGGATTCGTGGCGGAAGCTGCTACCCTCCGCATCGCCCTGAGTATCGTTATCGTTCTGGGTTTTACGATCTGGTTACTGGCTCGTCGGGTGCGGCACTAGCCCTATGGAAAGCCTGACTCAGGATTCTATTCAAAATCGTATTGCTAAACGGAATCGGCGGGACATCCGTGTACATTCGCTATTCCCTCTACCTACATAGTACCCTCCAGCATCGTAACGCAACAAAAAACCTCCGCTCAAAGAGCGGAGGTTTTAACCTTCCCACTATAAACTACTCTGATAAAAATTCGAACCTTTGGTTTTCGCTTTCTCCTCGCTCAAACGCCACAATAACTCTTAATTCCAGAACACCTGATACTGGAGCAGTACCGCTCCTTTGGTACCGACGCGATCCGCGGTATTCATGCCAGGTATAGCCTGGAAGACGGGGCGGTTCTGATAGGCCAGGGTGAGTTTCGAGGTTTGTCCTTTCAACAACCAGTTGACGCCGGCATCCCAGAATAGTACCGCCGCATTTAACCGCTCGTAACGGGCGTATTGCAAACTTGCGTAGGGCATTAAGGTAGTCTTACCCAACAGATTTTCCCTACACTTATAGCCTACCTGCCCGTATAACAAGTGGCCCGTCCCGAAGGAAGGATAGCCGTTGCCACTTCCATTCACGATATCTGTACGCGTAGTACCCGAGGCCGGATTCATGGTTGCCTGATTTCGCAGGTACCCCGGTCCATAATCCGTATGCATGTACACGGCATACGCACTCAGGGCGGTACCTTTGGCCGAATTCAGCGGTACATCGTAAAATAGATCCACGGCGAAATTCCGCATGGCCGTCGAAATGGTATCCGTACCCATTAAGTGCCACTGAGCAGTAGGCTGGTACTGGAATCCGGCTCCTACGTTCAGAACCCGTTTGCTTCCCAGATACGTTCCGGCATTGTAACCCGTCACATTCGACTCCTGATCCAGGAATTGCCACTGGACGTACCCGTGCCACTGCATGCGGGTGGGTCGGGGCGAAAACGACGAGTTGCCGGATATGCCAGGCGTATAGCCTGCTGCTTTGGTGATCGACATCGGGTTACTCATCACCAACCGATAATCCAGCTTGCCCCATTTGCCTTTAGCGTACAGACTAAGTTTCCGTAGAAACTGATCCGTTACATCATTGGTATTCTGTTCGAACAAGGGAGCATCAATTCCCAGAATGGAGCCGACGGCCGGAGCCGAAAATCGGGACAGCCCATTCCAGGCCGTAAGTCCGCCCCCAACGAATAATTTCTTTCGAACGACTTCATAATCCCCGTTGATGTCATGGATGAAAAACCCCGCTTTTCGATCCGACAAAGCATTAAAGTTGTTCATACCGATTTGCATATAAATAAATACGCGATCGGCAATTTGCCCGAAAGCCTGCAAACGAGCCCGGCGAATCCCAATATCGGTTACATTCGTCTGAGCAAACCCATTCACTGTACTACCGGGATTTAGCTCCGTATTTCGCAACCAGATTTGGGCATTCAGGGTCACTTTAAAATAATTGCTGCCGTCTTCGTTCAGCCACAGCTTCCCTTCTTTAAACGTCTGAGCTTGCGAGGACAAACTCATTCCTAGTACCCACATCACTAGAATACACGAACACTTCTTCATACAGCAGACTAAAAGGACTTTTTACCGCCCTAATATCGCCCCCTTCCCAGTGTTCACTCACGTAAAATCAGAATTCCATTGAATTTCTGTATGCCAGGTTAGACTTTACTTTCGGCAAAAATGGAAGTATTCTTAGTCCGTTAGATCATTCTTCATCTGAAAGTTAAGCTACAAGCATTGATTTTAAGGCCGTTTTAATATAGGAGCCCATTTTACCCTTGCTTTGGCTACCAAGCCTTGTCAAACCTGACGGCCTCAGGACTTGCAGAACGTTTCGTAACCGCTACTTCTCTAGTTACCTGGAGTATCAGAACCAGCAAGCTGCCTTTGTAGAAAGGTTGTCACGAACTCCATTCTTCGAAAGTCAACGAAAAACCGCCTTCCTATCACGCTGACAACATCATTTCTGGCCAAATGCGTTAGTAACCGTTGAATAAAAAGTGTTCACAGGTTCTGGATTCGCAGTTCCCGAGGGTAATGTAAAGCTTCCTGCGTCTTTCCAGTAAAAGCAAGCCTTCGCTTTTTGTAGCTTTGCTCCGCTTTTTTCACTTCCCTATGAATCGTACGTCTTCTTTACAAATCTGGTCCGGACTCATTTACCTCTACTTAGCCTGGGGGAGTACTTATCTGGCTATTCATTACCTCATTGAAACCGTCCCGCCCCTCATGGCTTCGGGCGTACGGAACTTTACGGCCGGTCTGATCATGCTAGCCTGGGCCAAGGCCACGGAACCGCGGGTATGGCCCAGTAGCCGGGCCTGGCTTACCTCAAGTATTGTGGGTATTTTGCTGCTCGGCGTCGGCAATGGGGGCGTGAGTATTGCCGTGGCTTGGGTACCCACGGGATATGCTGCTTTAATTGTGGCGGCGGTCCCCATCTGGCTCGTATTGCTTCAACTGCTATGGCTACGCCAGATCCCGAGCCCCATGGTCATTGGGGGTGTTCTGACCGGTGTGGTAGGCGTTGGGTTGTTACTGGATTTTGATGCTTTTTCGCTCGAAGGAGCGTCGGCAAATTTTACCTGGGGTATTCTGGCATTATTACTGGCCACCTTCTGCTGGAGTCTGGGAATGGTGATTTCGCAACGGGCTCAGCTCCCCTATTCCGCCGCGTATTTATCGGCGATGCAAATGCTGGGCGGTGGTATCGCCACGCTGCTGGTCAGCTCCGCAGTAGGTGAGTTTTCAAAGGTGAATGTGGCCGGTTTTAATCATAGCACCTGGCAGTCGTTTCTGTACTTACTGAGTGTGGGTTCGCTGGGCGGATTTACGGTATTCAGCTGGCTGTCACAACGCACCTCTCCTACCTTGCTGGCCACGTATAACTATGTCAATCCGCTGGTAGCCCTGTTGCTGGGTTATGTATTTGTGGGTGAGCAACTCACCTTTAAAGTCGTTGTAGCCGCAGGGATTATCATTCTGGCGGTCGTCCTTATTACAGTTGGTCAACGCATGCAGAAACGAGCAGCGGCCCGCTAGCTTCCCGCATTTATTTGGAGAAAGTTTCAGATCTTTCTCACCTTTTCTAAACCTACCATTACTTATGAAAAAACTTTGGTTCGTTGCTCTCATGTTTTCTTTTCAGGCTCAGGCTCAGCAGGTGATTCCCTTGTATACGGGCAGCCCCATTCCAAATCAGGCTCCCAACGCTCCCACCAGTGACGAGATCGTGGACCCAGGCAAAAACGATGGTGTTTTACGAATTAGAAACGTAACCAAACCTAGTATCACCGTGTACAAAGCGGCGAAACCTAATGGTACGGCCGTCATCATTTGTCCGGGAGGCGGCTACCATATTTTAGCCGCTAGCCACGAGGGCTCCGACGTAGCGAAAGTGCTCAACGAAGCCGGCGTAACCGCTTTTGTACTGAAATACCGACTGCCCTCTACCGAGAACCTGTTGGTGCAGAAAGAAACCGGACCGCTCATGGACGCCCAGCAAGCCATCCGGCTCGTGCGGTCACGGGCGAAAGAGTTTGGGATACAGCCCGACCGCATTGGCATCATGGGCTTCTCGGCGGGTGGCCACGTAGCCGCCACGGCGGGTACGCACTTTGAGAAACCCCTGGATGCGAGTTCAACCATATCGGTACGGCCCGACTTCCTGATGCTGATTTACCCCGTCATCAGTATGACGCCGGAGTTGACCCACCAAGGCTCGCATGACGCGTTGCTGGGCAAAGATGCCAGTACTGAACGGGTAGATGCGTATTCGAATGAAAAGCAGGTAACCCGCCAGACGCCACCTACCTTTCTGGTTCACGCAGCGGACGACAAAGCTGTACCCGTCAATAATTCCATTGTTTTCTTCCAGGCGTGTCAGAAAAACGACGTTCCTGTCGAACTGCACGTCTATCCAAAAGGCGGGCACGGGTTTGGCCTTACCAACAAAACAACCCCGGATCAATGGAGCGATCGGCTGAAGAACTGGCTAAGTACGCTTTTCAAAAATTGATGGTTCTATAACGGATTATTAGAGTATCATTCAAACAAAAGGAGCAGCCTTCATTAGGCTGCTCCTTTTGTTTATACTTCCGGCGTCCGTTGCGAAGATCGCCGTACCACCAGATCTGTCTGTAGGATTCGGGTTTGGTACCGGATGGGTTTTCCTTTCTTTTCAATCATGTCGATCAGTAATTCCGCCGACTGCTGACCCATTTCAAAACCGGGTTGAGCGATCGAACTCAAGGGCGGATCAAGCAAGGGGGCAATAGGCGGATCCGAAAAGCCGATCAAAGCGACTTCTTCGGGCATCTTCATACCTACTTCCCGAATCGCCAGGTGAGCCCCCAGGGCAATACTGGTACTGGCGGCCAGAATACCGTCGGGATGATCGCTCAGATCGGCGAACAGTTCTTTCGTTAGCTGATTGCCACTGTGTTGCCGGAACGGGCCTTCGACGAGCCATTCCGCTCGTATCGGTAAATTGTGCTTCTGTAAAGCGGCTTTAAAACCACCCGTACGCTGCTGAACAATGGGCAAATGCTGAGGTCCGGTCAGGCAGGCTAGTTTACGACAGCCCTGCTCAATCAAATGCTCGGTCGCCCGAAACGCTCCGTCGAAATCATCGACAATCACCTGGTGGGTTTGAAAATTTTCCACTTTCCGGTCGAAAAAGACGACGGGAATGCCTTGTTCTTGAAGCGTTCGGAAATGGTCCAGATTGCGAATCTGACTGGCCGTGGAAACCACCAGTCCATCCGCTCTTCGTACCAGAATGTTACGCACGTCGGTCACTTCCCGATCCGAGGAGTCGTGGCTTTGGTAGATCGTAATATGGTACCCCTGCCGGTACGCCACTTCTTCAATCCCACTGATCACCGAGCCAAAAAATGAGTTCGCAATTTCGGGTACGATGATACCGATGGTCTGGCTCCGGCTCCGTTGCAGACTCAACGCAATCGGGTTGGGCGTATAGCTCAGTTCGCGAGCCAGCTCCAGTACCCGCTGTTTGGTTTCGGCACCAATTTCACTGCTATCCCGTAAGGCCCGCGATACGGTCGATTTGGAAAGACCCAATCGACGGGCGATTTCTTTCAAGGTAATAATAGGCGTGTTCACAAAACGTAGAGGTTGTTTCGCGGAATAGTACAAAGTTTCCTAGCCATGCTAAAAGTCCTCTGACGAGTCCGACGAACGCAAAAATTGAATTTTACCTAAAAAAAAGTGAAGTAAAGATAGTTCCGGGAACGGTTTCGGGAACGGTTGCGTAAAAATATTTTTGTCTCTTCTTGGCGATGCGGTTCTATACGTTCTAATATCCCCTCATCGTTTCAGCAGAATTTGAATCGGTAAAATTCAGATTTCCAGGAATAATCGTATGCGATAATCACTAAAAACAGATCTATGAACAGTACGTCTCGCCGCTCCACCCTCCGTACGAGCCCCGCCAAACCGAAGGTCTCTACGTCACAGTTGTTCGAACGTTTTATCCAAAACGCTGACGCTACGGCATTTTCTGATCTGTACCACCGCTACCACAAGCGATTACTGGTATACGCAACGAAGATTTTAAACTCCTCGGAACTGGCTGAAGAAGTAGTACTGGACGTGTTCATGCACTTCTGGCAACATCGTTCCCGGTTGCAGATTCACACTTCGTTTGAGTCGTACCTGTTCCGTTCCGTACGTAACCTGGCTTTCGATTATCTGAAACATTACCGCCACGAATTACACCTGCACGAGATTACGCCCGAGGTTGCCAATTCCCTGCCCCTCTCGGAAGACCGCATCGCCGACCAATACGATTACCAAATTGTCAGTCATTTTATTGAAAGCCATATTTCGGCTCTCCCCAAACGCTGCCGCCTGATTTTCCGGATGAGCCGGGAAGAAGGACTGATGTACCGGGAAATCGCGGAAAAATTAAATCTTTCCATCAAAACGGTGGAAGCTCAGATGGGACGGGCCTTGAAGATGCTCCGTTCCGCCTACGAACAACAATTTCAGGCCGTTTAAGTAGCAACCCACCCACCTATACAATAAAAGCGAGTCCTGGTGAAAACCAGACTCGCTTTTTTAGTTAATCGCCAGGTTAGACTTAGAAATACACGGGGTGTACCTTGACTTTGAACTTAGGAGGCACTTTCGACACCCGGAATTCAATCGCCGGAGCCGGAATTTTCAGGCAATTCGCCAGGAATAGCAGACTTTTCAGTAAATCAGAATGCGTAGGAATACGCGTCAGATCCAGGTCAGGCGAGATAAAAAACTGTCGAACGGGTCTTCTGCCTAAAGCGATACTTTTCTCGTAATCCGCAGCAATCATATTGTCAATGCCATATCCAACGGCGATATTAAGTAGCTTGGGCCAGCGAACAGTACGTTCGTTGGAAGCCTGAAAGGAAGCCGGATTCATCGATAACCAGTACGTTTGCCCATTATAATCCTTCAACCAGCTTTCGCTCCAGCTACGCCCCAACAGCTCCGGTCTTTCGCGAGCCAGTCGGGTGGGGTGAAAACTCCATTTGGGTGTAACCCGTACTTCTCCCCAAGCCAATTGCTGCGTTACCAAAATCGCCGGACCGGTTAGATTTGCTACCACGTCGCCAATCGAAAAGCCGTATTCGGGTGAAAATCCGTCCAGAATTTCAATGGGCAACATGAACGTTACACCGCTGGTAGCTCCGTACAAAGCAGACTGTTGGTTATTCATTCCGGCCCACTGGTACGCGGCCATACCCATACGAGCGATTTGATAGGCCGTGTAGGCGTGTCCGGCTTTATCCAGCTGCAACCATTCCTTATTGTCATTGAAGGTATGGAAGTTCTTGAGCGGCTTTTTGTACCAGGCTTTACTCAGGCCATAAATCGTTCCGGCGAAAACGGCTCCCTGGCCAATCAACAAGCCATTCAGCCGATCCTGCCGAATCTGGCCGAAAACCGTTGAATGGAGAAAGCCGAGAAGAAAAATCAGTTTACGCATAGGGTGCCAAAGGAGCACAAAGAAAGCAGATGCCTGCTTACGCCGCGTCACAGAACCAAGAAAGTTGTTGGGGTGAATCCCTTAATAGCTACCCAGGTATTTGCGAACGCCCCACTCCAGAGCGAGTAACGCCAGTAGGATAAAGAAGATCCAGCGAAGATTGATGGGTTCCCGTAAGTCTTCCGTACTGGTTAGCTTATCGGGCAAATCACGGCTCAGCAGGTTTTGTTCAAGCGTCTGTAGCTGGCTGGCGGTATAGAACTTCCCGTTGGATTGCTGGCTCAGCTGCCGTAACAAATTGAAGTCAGCGGTCGTATTGGCCAGTTCCAGTTGTTCATCCCGGATAACGAATTCACCACTGGTCGTTTCATCCTTCCCCAACACTTTCGCCGTAGCCGCGTAGCGATACACGCCAACGGGCAAATTGCTGATCTCAAAACGACTGGCCGATGAGGTATACGTGTATTTACGAGCCTGCCCTTTCTCATCCGTAATCGTCAGCGTAACCTCGGGGCCGTAAATCCGTTCGTACAGTTCATTATAGATTTCGGTTTCGAACGCCACCCGATCTTCCAGCTGAAACTGATTCTGGGTGGGATACACCCGCAGTTTGCGTTTGTCATCTTTGGAAGAAAGAAACTGAATCAGCTTCGTCACCAGTTCATCAACCACCTCCTGCTTTTCCGTAAGCCGGTACTCTTCCAGTCGCCATTCCCACAAGCCTTCGCCCAGCAACATGGCCCCGCGTTTAGGACCTGAATTGAGAATGAGCAGGGGCTTACTGGTTTCAATCGTATTTTTCTTCTGAAACAGAACGATTTCCGAATTAGCCAGGGACCGTACTTCACCAAAAGGCACGGACAGCGGCGGCAGTTTCCGTAACAACTCCATCTGTTCGGCATTCAGATTCAGTCGGGTGAAATTCCGGTTATAGTAAGTCGTAACCTTATCCAGTTGACCCGCCTGAGCCTGAATCTGAGCAATTTGCTGTAAGTTATTTAATGGATTGGTACCCGTCTGACTCGCCACGATCCAGAACACCGGCGTACCCTGATCCATCAATCGCTTGAGGTACACTCCGGAGGAACTGAAAGCATCGGGCTGCTGGTGGAAGATGAGAAGATCGTATTTTTTGTCGGAAGGCTGGGGCGGCGTACTGGGATTTACGATCTGAAAGTCAAACTCGAAGTTGTCATTTTTTTCAATGATACTACGAATGGCTTTGATGTCCGGGTGAGGGGCCGATGCGACGAGCAAAATCCGCTGACGCCCATCGATCACTTCCACGTACACATCTTTCCGGTTGTTTTGAGTGGTGTGCTCGCCCGGTAACGGTACCACTTCAACCACCAAATGTTGCAAACCCTTGGCCAAGGCCTGCGTAGTGAAGTTGACGGTAGCAAGAGCCCGTTCTTTGGGGAATTGTACCGTCTGTTGGGCCAGCGTTTGCCCCCCCCGTCGCAGCACTACTGTAGCCGTTCGGCCCGCGTAACCATCCGCCAGAATATCGGCCTGAATGGGAAACTGATTGCCTAAGTACGCAATCTGGTTGGCCGTGATGGTTTTCAGGTTGACATCCCGTTTCGGCGTGGTATCGCCCACGGCCAGCGAATGAATGGGAAAGGTAAAGGATTGAAATGTTGGCGATACGCCCTGATTGACAATGCCATCCGAGAGGAGCACGACATCGGTAACATTGCGCCCTTCCAAACTGGTTTTAACGTTCGTCAGTAAAGCGGATAAATCGGTTGACTTCTGAGTGAAGCGGACGGAATCCAGACTGGATACGGGCGTAGCTCGTAACGTTTGTACCTCAACGGCGTATCCTTTGTTTTCCAGAGCTTCCTGAAAGCTTTTCAGCCCGCTGATCAGTCCCTGTCCCTGTTTTCCTACCGAAGCCGAGTTATCCAGAGCCAGTACCACCGTTTTCTTTTCGACGCGTACTTCCGTTTGGCGTAGTAACAGATTGAGTAGCAGTAAACACAATCCAGAAACCACGATAAACCGAAGACCTGCCAGCGACCCGTTGGCCACTTTGCTCCAATTTGCTTTAGGCTGGTAGAGAAGAAAAGCATAGAAACCACCCACCAAGAGGCAAAGTAGAATCCACCACGGCGATGACTGAAAAACGAAGTTCAAGCTGTTAAGTTTAGAGTTTTTCAGTTTTCAATTTTCAGTTTGCAGTTTTCAGTAGTGCCAATGCGACTGTTTCTATATTGAAATCGTCCCGATGAACTCCTGAAAACTGCAAATCGAAAACTGAAAACTACTATCCATTTTAGGTCAGCAGACCCCCGTTTACCTGGAGCACCTGACCCGTGATGTATTTAGACATATCCGAAGCCAGGAATATGCAGGCATCGGCTATCTCTTCGGGCTGACCACCGCGTTTCATGGGAATCGAATTCATCCATTCTTCTACGGCCTTTTCGCTTACTTCACCCGTCATTTCAGTAATGATGAAACCCGGTGCAATGGCGTTGGAACGTACATTGCGGCTTGCCAATTCCAGGGCTACGGATTTCGTAAAACCAATGATACCCGCTTTGGAGGCAGCGTAGTTAGCCTGACCCGCATTGCCCCGTACGCCTACGATAGACGTCAGGTTAATGATCGAACCACTCTTCGCCTTCATCATGGGGCGAGTTGCTGCTTTGGTCAGGTTGAATACTGACTTCAGGTTTACCCGAATTACTTCGTCCCAGGCTTCTTCCGTCATCCGCATCAGCAGGCCGTCCCGGGTGATACCCGCATTGTTGACCAGCACGTCTAGCGTACCAAAGTCAGCAATGACCTGCGTAATCAGCTCTTCGGCAGCTTTATAATCGGAAGCATCCGAACGGTATCCTTTGGCTTTAACGCCCAGAGCGGCTAATTCTTCTTCCAGAGCCTGACCTTTTTCAACACTCGACAGATACGTAAAGGCAACGGAAGCCCCTTCCTGAGCAAAGCGAGTGGCAATGGCCCGGCCAATCCCCCGGGAAGCACCCGTAACCAGGGCGACTTTTCCTTGTAATAAAGGCATACGAACAAAAATGTTTGGAGTACAAGCGACAAAAATAACCGCAAATAGCGATAATACGGTGGTAAGTTGCGAGGATCGCTCCGGTAAAGTCAAGTTATTTTCGTGACGCTCACACGGTTACTGCCAGAACAACGCGGGTTCCTTTTTGAGGAGCGGAATGCATTTCCAGGGTTCCGCCAATGGCTTCGGCCCGTTCGCGGATGTTCCGTAGGCCCATCCCCTCCGGCAACTGATCTACCTCAAAACCAACACCATCGTCGGTCACCGTAACCCGTAAAGTATCCTCCTTTTTCTCCACAACGATCTCCGCTAACAGAGCTTTGGCGTGTTTTAGGATGTTATTGCATAGCTCCAGACAGATGTTATACACATTGAATTCAACGTCCTGCGAAAGCCGTTCCTCCAACCCACTTACCCGCAGCGTAAACTGGGTTTGACTACGACTGTTATTCATAATAAGTACCAGTCGTTTTAACCCTGCTTCCAAGCCGTACTTTTCGAGTTCGACGGGTAGCATGTTATGGGAGATGAACCGAATTTCTTCGTACGCGTGTTTCATCATGGCCAGAACATCGTCGTAAATGACCTTTTCCTGCGAACTCAAATGTTCTGGATTCAGGGCTTGGATCGTCATGCGTGCCGCTGCCAATAACCCACCCAGGTTGTCGTGTAATTCCGCCGCTACGCGTTTACGTTCCATCGTCTGCCCAATCAGCAAGGCTTCCGAAATCTCCCGGTTTTTCTGTACTAACTCCCGGTTGGCTTTCTGTAATTCGGCCGTACGCTCCTGTACTCGGATTTCCAGGGTTTCGTTTAACTGTTCAATTTCTCTGTTCTGTGCCTCAATTTTTCGCTGCTTCCGTCGTACCGACTGATTGAGCCACACCAATCCTGCCCCAATGAGTAATAGTAATCCGGCTATTATCGTAATCCAGAGTTTGTATTTTCGTTGGAAATTGGCCTCCTCCTCTTTCTCGGCCAGCTTATCGCGTTCCAGTTCTACCATAATCTGGTAGTAATCCTGCATACCCTTGCTTTTGGGCAAACTATCGGCCGTTGCTTTGTACCGTTCGTAATACGTTAATGCTTTCGCGTAATCTCCTCGCTGCTTGTACGCTTCATAAAGATATTGCCAGGCTTCCGCCCGATCCGATAGATTATTGTTTTCTAAAGAAGCGTATCGAAGGGCCAACTGGGCATTCATAATGATTTGCTCCGTCTCTTTACGATCCAGGTTCAGCTTCGCTAACAATAAATGCCCGGCCGAACGAGTTACGGTACTGCTATCCAGTCGAATCGCCCGCTGAATCAAGGCTTCGCCCCGTGTCGTATCGCCAGACTTAATGTAGCTTTCACCCAGAAAATTCAAAGTCATTGCCCTTTCATAGGTAGATTTCTGAGCTAAAGCGAGTGATTTATACAGGTATTGTCGGGCCTGCGAATAGTTTTTCAGCTTCAGATAACACAGGCCAATCTGCCGAAGCATAAACGATCGATCCTCCTGTGTTTTAGCAATTTTTTCCCCGACCATGAAGTAGCCCATTGCTTTTTCATAATCTTCCAGCGTGTTATACTGAATCCGGCCCATGCGTTTCAGGCATTCAAACAGATAGCGGCATCGCTCCACGGGATACTGAGAATAAATATGATACGCCTGATAATTCGCCACATAAGACTCCCGGTATTGCATCCTGAGGTGAGCCACCTTTCCCTTCAGCGTCAGGGCATCTGCCTCCGCCAGTTCGATTTGCAGAGCCTGAGCCGTTTCTAAATAATGATTGACGAAGTACTGGGCTGAATCCAGGGTACGATCCCGGCCATCGTAACTATCGGCGTAGGCGATGTACAGATTGGTCAGCTTATCGTACAGCTCGAGTGCTTGGGGAGAATAATTGGTACCTGATGGACTTTGGGGAAGAGCCGCCAACTCCGTACGAGCTTTCGTGATAGCGGATTCATGCGTTTGGGCCTCCACTTCCCGGCTCAATACTAACAGTCCGGTAAGCGTCAGTAGGAAAAGCGTTCGCATGAATAATCTGGATTGGAGACTCAAAATAAGCCTTTTTTGAACTACTATCCATGCTTTCCCGGGTAAAACTACTCGATTCCGTGAATTTTGTTACCTCATGGTAGGTTTTAGTCAGGTGAGCTTTTTAAAATGGATGAGGCAGCCTTGTCCGCTTTACTCTACCTTTGCTCGTATATCTGAACTAGTTTGTATGAATATTGGAGACCGCGTTCGGCTGGTACACGGCCGTGAAGAGGGCATTATCACCAAATTTTTACCCGGTGATTTAGTAGAAGTAGAAATTGAGGCTGGGTTTCGTATTCCGGTGCAACGGCGGGAAGTTTCACTGATTTCACCCGAGGAGAAGAATCGTTTTCGGGCTGTACCCGCCAGCGAAACGCCCAAAGCTCCCTCCTCTTCGGAGGTGTTTGCCAATCAGGGCTTGTATCTGGCTTTTGTTCCGGTTAACGATCGGGAACTGTCGATGTACATCATTAATAATACTGACTGGGACGTACCCTTTTCGCTCATTAATGGGTCAGAGCCGCATTTTAAAAGTCTAGGATCGGGCTTATTAAAAGCCCGTAGCAGTCAAAAAACGGGTGACTGGCAAGTCAAAGACTTTGAAAACTGGGGCGTATTCACCGTTCAGGCTTTATTCTCCCGACTGGCCTTCCGGAATGTACGTCCACCCCTGGAAAAGAAAATTCGCTTCCGAGCCAATTCGTTTTTCAAAACCAAACAACGCATTCCCGTACTCGATCAGGTCGGGCATCTGTTTCAGGTAGACGATGAAGCGATTCAACCGGAAAAAATCAAGGAAAGCCTGACAGAGCGAAAAGTGGAGGAGCCAAAGCCGGTCGTAGAGAAACCCGAAACTACGGTGGATCTGCATATTGAGAAGCTCACGCGGCATTTTCTGGCGATGGATACCAGTGAGATGCTGGAACTTCAACTCAAGACATTCAATACGGCTCTGGAAAACGCCATTGCCCACGGACTGGATGAAATCATTTTCATTCACGGTGTTGGGAACGGTACGCTGCGTACGGAAATCCACCGCAAACTGGGCAGGCATCCACACGTCGCTTTCTTCGCGGACGCTCAGAAGGAAAAATTTGGCTACGGAGCAACGCGGGTGAAAATTAAGTAAGTTTTCAGTCTTGGGTTTACCGTTTTCAGTTACTATTCCCTTTACATACGTCTCAACTGGGGTAATTTTCACCACAATACCAGCAAGGCATAAAGTTTCACTATAACATTTGACTCCTATACTCCGACGGAATCTATTACTGAAAACAGAAAACTGTAAACTTCAAACTGAAATGCCTGATTATTTGTGCCGTATTCCCTTTTCCCGTAGTTTTTGGGCGGCAGTTGGTTTTGTATTCTTGATTTCATTGGAGGGCTGTCGGCCGAAAGGTTCCATATCCAGCAATCCGTCAGCCCCTAAGGAATCGTATCTCTACACGAAAAAACAAGTGGAAAGTCGTCGGTACCTATCAACCATCAACCTTCCGGTTGAAATCTCTCTTTCAGAAGTCGAACGTCAGATCAATGTCAATCTTACGGACTTGATCTATGAAGATATGAGTTACGAAGATCAGGACGACATGATGGTTCGGGTCTGGAAACGTGGTACCATTGTGGTTACGCCGGGAGCCAGCGTCAACAATGAAAGTTCGCTGAATTTGAAGGTTCCCCTGAAAATCTGGATTCGGGCCCGATACAGTCTGCTTGGGCTTTCAACGGAACGGGAACTGGATTTTGCTTTGGATGTACGACTCTCCACCCGATTCTCGATTGCCCCCAACTGGGAAGCTCATACCACGACTAAACTCGAAGGCTACGACTGGGTAACGAAGCCGGTACTCAAACTGGGACCCGTTTCCATTCCTGTCGCGGGGATTGTCGGCAAAGCTCTGGATTCGAAGAAATCCACGCTGGAAAAAGGTGTGGACGATGCCGTAGCTAAAAACGTCGAAATCAAGAAATACGTCGTTCAGGCCTGGAATGCGGCGTTGCAACCGTATCAGGTATCGGAGCAGTACCATACCTGGCTGAAAATAACGCCCGTGGCCATCCAAATGGCTCCCTTCCGTACGGTAGGGAAAACAATTCAGTCAACCATTGGTTTTCAGACCTATACGGAAACGGCCTTTGGAGATAAACCCGTCGTAAACGCAGTCAATCAGGTACCAGATTTAAAGCTTGGTGCGGCCCCCTCGAATGAATTTAAAATCGGACTGGTCAGCGATCTCTCGCACGCCGAAGCCGAACGAATGGTAGCCGATACGGTGGTGGGACAGAAATTCAATTACGGAAAGTATGCGGTGGAAGTAACGTCCATCAAGCTATACGGCGACGCGAACACGCTGGCAATACGGGCCGGACTGAAAGGCAGCCTTGACGGATATATTTACTTCAAAGGCGTACCGTATTACGATCCCGTCACCAAGTCGGTTACGTTGAAAGACCTGGATTATGATTTGGACACGCGGAGTTTTCTGGTCAAAACCGCCAACTGGGTTTTGCAGAGTAAGCTACGCAAGTCGCTGCAATCGGCCCTGACCTTCCCGGTTGGCGAACCCATTGACGAAGCGAAAAAGCAACTACAGGCTCTATTGACAAATCGACAAATTACGAAGGGTGTCACCTTATCTGGGAAAATTGATGCGATTACTCCCGATCAGGTTTACCTGACCCCCGGTTCGATTTACGCCGTAGTTTTTGCCAAGGGGAGAGTGAATTTGCACGTGGATGGACTGTAGGAAGTTTTCCGTTGTTCGTTGCTGGTTTACAGTTGTTCGTTTGCTCGTCCTGATTAGTATTGGTAGGGAATAATCGCAATAGTAGTAGTTTATATTTTTGAGGATTTGGCACCCTATATCCTTATGAATAACTACTAATCATGAACGAATAACCCCGCAGGAATGCCCTTCATTTAGCTGAAAACCGAGTACTCGCTGAAGGCTAAAACGCAAAACGCAAAACCGAAAACGCAAAACTCCCCGTACCTTTGCGGCAAGCAAGCCATCTTATCGCTTCCGGTGTAAGCAGGAAGAGGAAAGTCCGGGCAGCGTAGAGCACCGTGCTACCTAACGGGTAGGCAGTCAACTGGCGACGGTTGGCTGACAGCCAGTACCACAGAAAAGATACCGCTTTCCTTCGGGGAAAGTAAGGGTGAAAAGGTAGGGTAAGAGCCTACCGCTCAGGAGGTGACTTCTGAGGCAGGGTAAACCTCACGGGCTGAAAGACCAAATAAACCAGCGGTGTCCGCAAGGACCGAAGGGCTGCTCGTCCGGTGCTGGTGGGTAGGTCGTTAGAGACGGCAGGCGACTGCCGTTCTAGATAAATGATAAGACTTTTTACTGGTTCGCCAGTGAAAATGACAGAACCCGGCTTATCGGCTTGTTTTTATTTCTATCGGCTGTTTTCAGTTTTAATTTCCCACGAAAGGTCGCCTTCGTACGCCTTTTTTGGTTTTCTTCACGGAAAAATCAGAACTGTTTAACCACTACGCTGAAAACTTCTGAGCTAAAGCATTCTATCAACCGGAATTGCTTTCTACGCACTGTACCTATGAAACGAAGCCTTCTGTCTATCTTTCTCGTTAGCATAAGTTTAGGGTCGCTCTGGGCCCAAACTCCTGATAAAAAATATCAAACTCCGATGACGCTGGAGGAACAGAACCAGCAGAAAGTACTGGCTGAAGCCGAAAGCAAACGGTTGCGTCGTTCGTACGAGGGGTTCAATAAAATGCATACGTGGTCGGTAACCGCTCACGGGGGCATCAGCAAATTCTACGGAGATTTACAAACGGGTAACTTTTTCTCGACGGGTCCGGGGGAAAAAACGCCCTTTTTCGGTGGGCTTTCGGTCAACAAACAACTGACGCATTTACTCGGGGTTTCGGCCAATTTTGGTTTTGGTCAACTCAGTGGTAGCAAGGACCGATTCGTCTACATCGATCCGCTTAATCCTTCGGCGGGTCTCTCCTACGGACCGAGTTACTTCTTTTCGGACATTATGCAGGCTGGCCTGAACGCCGACCTTAACCTGAAGTCTCTGGTTTTTGGTACTAAGAAATTACGCCGACTGAAGGTGGATTTTATTGCGGGCGTCGGGTATATGTATTACCGTACCAAGGTTTATTCCATCCGGAATTTTGAATACGAAAACTCGCTGGGGGAACGCAAAACGTATGCTGCGAAAGAACTGGTACGTTTCTCGAATGGACCCTTTAGCTCGACCACCGCGGGCGGCTGGACGGGCAGTGGATCGAAGTATACCCGTGATCTGGTCATTCCTACGGGCATTCGGGTCTTGTACGAATGGTCCAACCGACTGGATATCGGCATTCATTATATGCTGAATCATACCTTCACCGAAAAGCTGGATATGACCCTGGGCGGCTACGATAACTCATTGCCCAGCGAAATTTACGCTTCGCCCAATGGGAATAACTCCTTCCGTCGCGGTGAGTCGGCGTATGATAAATACGGTACGTTGGCTTTTGAGATCACGTATAAGTTTGGCAAGCGGGCTTCCCAAGTAAGCGATCAGGGCAAATACTCCACGAAGAAAGGAGAAATGTATCATCTCCGCTGGACGGATCCAAAAGACCTGATTCCGGCTCCTTACAACCCAACGGTTGATACCGCTCTGGCTCGGGTTAAAGCAATTATGCCCGGTGAAGTGGATCCGCGTTTGTATACGGATTCCGACGGCGATGGCGTAGCAGATTTATACGATCAGGAACCCAATACGCCGCCAAACAGTATCGTGTCGGGTTCGGGCGTAGCGATGAATTTGCAACAACTCCTGCAACCCTTCGTAGATGCTAAAACGCCGAAAGAAACCTGTACACAGATTTTCGGTAACGTTGAGTTCAGAACCGATCAGGCCACGATTCAGCCCGAAGCCAAACGCCTGCTGGACGACGTCATTTCGTACCTCAACAACGCCACGGAATGCCGCGTGGTTGTGGTAGGTCACACCGACCGCCGGGCATCGGATTCGTATAATATGAAGCTGTCGAGAAGACGTACGCAGGCTGTTAAAAAATACCTGACCCGTTACGGTTTGAAAGATCCCAGCCGGGTGACGATCGAATGGTACGGTGAATTCCGGCCCGTCGCTCCGAATGACAAGCCCAACGCAGGGATGCAACGCAACCGCCGCGTAGAGTTACGGATTTTACCGCTAAACAACTGGAAAAATTACCCGGGAAATTAGGGGAGTTCTCCGTTTAGAGTTTACGGTTTTCAGTTTTGGGTAGTTGCGGTTTGAATTTTCTTAACATATCATAGAAAGGGTTTTAGGCTGGAAAACCGGCTTAAAACCCTTTCTTTTTTTATTTAAGATTAGATAGCCCTGCAGGTCTACTCGCTATTCCAGATTGCAAATCCGAAAGAGCTACTTCTTTGCTACCAGACCCGACAACCCCGGAGGGGTTCCATGTCATTAGCCCCGTATGCAATGCGGGGACTTGGCCAGCCCAGGTAGGTACAGCCTACCAACGTTTGCGTCCGTAGCAAATGCTAGAGACAACCCGTCCCGCTTATGTTACCGGGTTTATCCTAACAGAAAACTGGAAATTGAAAACTGAAAACTCTAAACAGAAAACCCTAAACTCAAAACTCAATTATTAAAAACTATTCCGTACCTTTGCATTCCAATTCGGAAACCGGGGGACGGGTTCCCCCACAAACCCAACTACAATGGTTAAAATTCGCTTAGCCCGTCGCGGTCGCAAGAAACATGCTATGTACGATGTCGTTGTTGCTGACGCTCGTGCTCCTCGTGACGGTCGTTTCATCGAGAAACTGGGAACTTACGATCCTAACACCCAACCTGCTACCATCGTTCTGAACGAAACAAGTGCAGTAAAATGGTTGCTGAATGGTGCTCAGCCTACGGATACTGCTCGTGCGATTCTGTCGTACAAAGGTCTGATGCTGAAAAAACACCTTCAAGTGGGTGTGAACAAAGGAGCCATTTCTCAGGAACAAGCTGATGAAAAATTTGCCAGCTGGAAGCAAACGAAAGATGCTCAGGTAACTGCAGCTACGGAAGGTATTGCTGGTAAAAAAGCTGATGACAAAAAAGCTCGTCTGGACGCAGAATCTAAAGTAAATGCCGCTCGTGCAGAAGCTTTAGCGAAGAAAAATGCTCCGGTTGTAGAAGAAGCTCCCGCTGAAGAGGCTGCTGCTGAAGAAGCTCCTGCAGCTGAAGGTGAAGCTACGACTACTGAAGCAGCTGAATAAGCTCTTTCCGAGTAACGATTTTTGGCAAGTCTGGCGGGTCTCCCGGCGGACTTGCTTCATTTTTAGGCGATTGATTCGGAGATTCCCTCCTATTTTTAACGGCTGTCAGCAACGAGCTACGGCCCACCGCTACTGCTATGAACAAAGAAGATTGTTATGAATTAGGACGGATTACGAAAGTGCACGGCCTGAAAGGCGAAGTGCAGCTACTTTTTGAAGTAGATGATCCGTTTGAATACGAAGACCTCGATAGCGTGCTACTCGAAGTCAAAGGGCAACTGATTCCGTACTTTATTGAAGACCTCAATATTCAGTCGAACAAAATCATTGCCAGATTTGAAGATATAACTTCCATTGAGAAAGCGACGCCGCTGGTAGGAGCCAAACTCTGGCTGACGTTGGATAACCTGCCGGAGCTGGACGACGATCAGTTTTACTTCCACGATGTGATTGGTTACCAAGTGGTTGATACTAACGTGGGGCCCCTAGGAACCGTACGCGAATTTGCCAGCTTCTCGCTCCAGGACTTGATGGTGATGGATTATGAAGGCAAGGAAGTACTGATTCCCGTCATCGACGAAATCATCGGTGAGGCCGATCACGAGGCCAAAACCCTGAGTGTTACGCTTCCCGAAGGCTTACTCGATATATACATGAGCGAAGCCAAAGATTCGGAAGAACGGGATGACGCGGACGAAGAAGCGTAGCCCCAGGAATTGATCGTTATTGATTTTAGTTTCATACGGTTCGGGCTCTGTGCTCGAACGGTTTTATTTATTCTGTCATGCGTTTGGATATCATTAGTGCCGTACCTGAATTGTTGGATAGTTTTTTCCAGAACTCGATTGTCAAACGGGCTCAGGACAAAGGCCACGTGGAAGTTCACATTCATAACCTGCATGATTACGGCATTGGTAAGTACAAACAGATTGACGATTACCCCTTTGGGGGCGGTGCCGGCATGGTACTGATGATCGAGCCGATTGCTCAGTTGCTTCGCAAGCTCCAGGCCGAACGCACCTACGACGAAATCATTTATACCGCTCCGGACGGTGAACGTTTTAATCAGAAAACGGCGAACACGCTTTCCATGGCCGAAAATCTGATCATCCTTTGCGGTCATTATAAAGGCATCGACGAACGGCTGCGGGAGATTTTCGTGACGAAGGAAATCAGTATCGGCGATTACGTACTGTCGGGCGGAGAACTCGCTGCCTCGGTTATTTCGGATGCGATTATTCGCTTGCTGCCCGGCGTACTGGGAGACGAAACTTCGGCTCTGACGGATTCATTTCAGGATAATCTGCTCGCTCCGCCCGTGTATACGCGGCCGTCGGAGTGGGAAGGACATAAAGTTCCGGATATCCTGCTCTCCGGTCACGACGCCAAAATCCAGGATTGGCGACACGAACAGGCCGTCGAACGCACCCAGCAACGACGCCCGGATCTGCTTTCCTAAAAAGATAAAACATACCAAAGCAAAAGCCCCGACCAAAATCGGGGCTTTTGCTTTAGTATTAATTACGACGAGAAGGATCGCTGATATAAACAACAACTAACCAACAACCATCAACCTCACTTCATCTTATACACTTCACTTCCCGCCAGCAGGAAACAGCCTAGTCCATAATCCTCAAAATCGGGTACGCTGCTGACTGTTACAGGCTGACCATCCTTCGGTTCTTTCCCCGTTCCCTGCACGTAACCCAGAAACCCATTGGGTTGTACCGATTCTTTGATGAGAGCATTCCAGGCTTTCACGACGATAGGTCGGTAGGTTTTAGCCGGAATAATACCCTGATTAATGCCCCAGGCCATACCGTACACGAACAACGAAGTACCCGTAGCTTCTTTTCCACCGTAGTGATTCGGGTCGTGTAAGCTAGCATTCCAGAAGCCGTCCGTCCGCTGAATGGGAGCCAGTGCACTGAGCATATCGACCAGCATGGTTTGGTATTCCTGCCGATGTGGAGCGTCTTTCGGAATGATTTGCAGTACGCGTACCAGAGCGGCTACAACCCAGCCATTACCCCGCGACCAGTAGCAATCTTCACCGTTGGGTTCTTGGTAGGGCGGTACGAAATCCTTATCCCGCCACCAGAGTTTATCCTGCGGATTGTACAGACCTTTGCCGCCTTCTACCTCTTTGGAGTGCTTATACATTTCATGCATCCGCTCGTAGTAGGCCGGATTCTTGGTGAGTTGTCCCAGCTTGGCAAATACGGGCATAGCCATCTGAATGGCGTCAATCCAGGTCCAGTCGCTTACTTTCGACGTGGCCATCATACTGTCAATGCTGGCTTTGATGTCGCGTATGCACTCCGTTTTCTGAGGATTCATTTCATACAAAGCCAAGTACGTCTGGCCGCAACACTGGTTATCGGCATTGCGGGTTTTGATGCCACCGCGAAGCCCCCATTTATGCGATTCGCCCCAACTGTAGGCATAATCCAGGTACTCTTTCTTATGATCAATGTCGTGCAGAGCCAGTAGCCCTTCGTAGTACACGGCCCGGGTCCAAATGTTACTGGGACGAGCAATATTAGTTACAATTTCTTTGCCCGTATCCGGCCATTTTTTCATAAAATAGGCATTGGCCCGCTGCATCGGCTCCAGAATATCTTTCGTCTTGGAAAGCTTCTGAGCCTGGAGGCCCGTACTGAAAAGAAATACGCCCAGAATGGGAAGGAATTTTAGCTTCATACAATCAACTGCGTTTAGAGTAAGACGGGCACTCCATCAGGTATCCCTTCTAGCCTGACTTATTTTTTGATCAGATATCGGGTCAGTTTTAATCCTTTGGTGGCCCGTACCCCTTCTACGACCGCAGCGGCGTTGAGTCTCGCTCCGGCGAGTGAGGTGTGGGTATGGTCGACTTCGGTAAAATGCTCTTTTGTGACCCGCTCCTGCCCGATTGCTTCGTACTGCTTCGCTACGATTTCGTTGAGATCGATAAATTTGGCCCCCGTTTGCTCGGCTACCTGTTTCGCCCAAAGGCCGTAATCCTGCGATCCTCGGGCTACTTTGCCCTCCTTCCAGACGTTTCGGGGTACCAGCGAGAGCACCACCGGAATAGCTCCTTTCGCCTGAGCCTCGGTAATGTACTTTTTCATGTACCAGCCATAGGTATGAACCGTTTCGGGGCGTTTTTGAATGGGATTGTAAATGTCTTTGGTTTCCTCACCAATGCCCCGAATGGTACCACGAGCCCGGGCCGTATCATCCAAAGCTCCGGCATCGTTATGACCGAACTGCATCAGCACGTAATCGCCGGGTTGCAGGCGGGCCAGAATTTTCTCCCAGCGACCTTCGGTATGAAAGGTTCGGCTGGAACGTCCGCCAATGGCGTGATTTTCGATGTGGATACGAGTCGTATCAAAGAACTCAGGCAGGAAATGGCCCCAGCCCCAAAGGCCTTTATCGCCCTTATCGGACCCATTTTTTACGGTCGAATCACCAATCAGATACAGGGTCGGTTTGACCGTAGGCCGGGCAGCCAGAGCAACGATGGCGACCAGGAATAGTAAGCAAAGCCGTTTAAGTGAAGTCATCGTATTAGGTTATAGGTCATTAGGTATTGGTTGCATACGTAATGCAAGAATCCGTTGAGCTGCGTTTCGTCCCGTAGGTTTGCAACCTTCCGCAGGTACGACATTCATTTTTCTCTAGCCCAGAAAGATGTCTCCGTATGAGCATTGGCTGAAAAGCCTGTTAGCCCTCTTAATTCCCATCTGGTTTCACATTTTTAATGAAAGGACTGGCTGGGAATTTCCACCGTTCATAGGAGGTGGGTCGAGCCGGATCAAACGCCGGGGTATCCTCCGTCAGCTCACTGGCAATATCCAGTTGGGCCGCTTTAATACCACTGATGACACACTGAACCAGCAGATACGCTCCGTAATTACTAAAGTGCGTATTGTCGTGAATATCCTTCGTCACGCCGGGCAAGGTCCCCGCTGCTACGTGGACAAAAGCTTTCTCCGAATCCTGCGGTCCCAGTGCTTCCCAGAGGGTTTTGCTCATCGCATTCAGGTCGATCAAGGGTACGTTTTCTTCCTTTGCCGTTTGTCGCATGGCCTCGGGAAAATCGCCGAGCGTATTGATGATACGCCCTTGTTGGTCAAAGTTTCGCCGATGCATGGATGTAACCAACACGGGTTTTGCTCCCTTTTCCCGAACCGCCTTGATGTACTGTTTGAGCAAGTCCTTATACCCTACAAAGGGCTGTAAATCACTCTGTTTCTGATCATTATGAGCAAACTCAATGAACAGATAATCATTAGGTTTGATTAGGCTCAGGATTTTCGCCAGTCGCTTTTCCGCCAGAAAACTTCGTAGGGACTCCCCCGATTCAGCGTGATTGGCCACGACGATCTTTTCAGGCTTGAAAAAGCGGGGAATCATCTGGCCCCAGGCGGCGTAGGGTTCCTGGGCCTGATCGACTACCGTAGAATTTCCGGCCAAGTAAATCGTCCTTGCTTTCGTATTCGGGCGAATTTCCAGAGCGGCTACTTTCGGCAAAACATCCGTAAATTCAAACGTAAGCTGGTCATCCCACTGGAAGTAATCTTTTTCACGCGGTTTCAGTCGTACCGAATCGGTATCCGTGATTCGGGCGGTACGGATATTCACCGTAAACGTTTTCCAAACGAATTTTCGGGGTTTGGTTTCTACTTTTTCCAGCATTAGCCGCCGGTTTTCTGCCTTGACTGTGGTGTACGAGACGTCTTTTTCATCCCCCAGCAAAAGTTTCACGTCATACGTACCCTCGGGAAGCTTTACGGAGAAAAAGAAGGGCTGCGTACTCGTCACGTAATCGCGTATGTAGCGAACGGCGTATAAACCCTGTACCGGAGAGCCCGGCAGGAATCCGTACCCCCGCTCGGGCGTATACTGCATTTCAGGCGTCACTTTCGTATAACCACGAGCCACCGGGCCCGCCCCAAAATCGAAGCGATACGACTGGGCTATTGCCTTGGTAACACCGAGTGAAAGAATACCGAAAAAGGCTAATCGAAACATAGAAAAATGATAACGGATACAATGGTACATGCAAAAACATTCCTTTAGCAACCCGTACTATCAGGGCTTGCAGGTTTTGGATTTATCCAGACCATTGGAAATATACTTATGAAAAGCGTTGGACTGAACAGATACAAAAGTCCGTTTAATTACTTCAATAGCAACGTTTTCTTTGGGATTGCACGCGGATGCTTGCCTATATTTTTTCAGGTAGTATAGTAACTACCGACTTTCTGTACCACTTTTCAATGGATTCTACCCGTTTTGTTCAACTTTGGAAGTGTCCGCTTCAGCAATTGAAACGGCTTAGTAGTCTTTCTTTGGCACACGAAGTCCTGCCGACAGCAACCCGTGCTGATTCCGGTTTCAGACAGCCGGGAATCTACTCAGTAAGTGTTGGAATTTTCAATGATTAGTATAATCTAATGTGGCTACTTTTTAAGTCTTTGTTACATCAAGTCGTTCGTTTATCTGGAAGAGTAATAACGAGAAACGAAACTATTATTTTCTTCAGTAATTACTAGTTATCTATCAGTTCAATCAATAATCTTAATTGAAATCAGTAAACTGAAATTCTGTAATACATTTTAGTCTAAATCAATTTTCCAACAACTAAATTCTCACCACTAATTCCCACTCATTTTCAATAATTTAATACGTTATATAGAATATGATCAGTACATTAAAACATACCTTTTACACACCACTTATGATAGTTACAATTATACGGTTGTTAGTGTTTGAGAACAACACCAACAACCGTGTAACTAATTTAAAAACGATTTAAAAAATCCATGTACAGAGGCACGCTTCTCTCGACCCATTCCACCGAGGTATTATGCTCGATGCCGAAGTAAGCAAAAAGCGGCTGATAGTCGGCTTTTACGTATTCAAAAGTCAACTCGAACGGACGGGTTAGCTCTTCTAGTGTATATTTGTACCGCTCACCCGGAGCGAATTCGTGCTCGTCACCCCCTAAGGAGATGGCTAGTGCTATTTTCTTACCCGAAACTTTAAACCCGCTTTTACTTCCATAGGCCCAGCCATGCGTCAAAACTTCATCCAGCCATTTTTTAAAAAATGGAGGAGAATTAAACCAGTAATAGGGAAACTGGAATATGATTTTATCATAGTGTTCCAGCATTTTCTGTTCGGCCTCAACGTCAATTTTCTCATCCGGATATCTTTCATACAACGAATGAACTACATATTGTTCAGGAAATTTATTCAGCTCTTCAATCCATCGCTTATTGACAAGTGATTTTTTAAGATTTGGATGAATAACGATCACTAGTGCTTTCATTACAGGCTTGTTTTAAAGTACTCTGGCAAAGTAAAGAGTAACTCATTTAAGTATATACATCAACACCCCATTGTGAGACACTATAAAAAATGTAAGTAATGACCAAGATTAAAGAAGCTTCAACCAATTTTGCGAATAAAACTGCCTTGGCGGAGGAATGCCCGGAGGTGTATGCCGCCAACATTATTGGCGGACAATGGGCACTGGTCATCTGTTCCTGGTTAATCAATGGTAAGCTAAGATTTAGCGAACTCAGAAAACGGTTGCCCAACATCAGCGAACGGATGCTGACGCTACAACTACGAAAATTAGAGGAAGATCAAATGGTCACGCGAACTGTCTATGCGGAAGTTCCGCCACGCGTGGAGTATGAGCTGACACCCATTGGCTACGAATTGAAGCCCATCATTCAGCAACTCGAAAAATGGGGAGAGAAACACAAGCAACTCAAGGATGCTAGGAACCCTTTCTGACGGATGCTGTAGTACACCCTTTTTAACTTGTACTTTTACTTTCCCAGCCACCCACTCGTACTCCAGATCACTTGAGCTAGTCTTCCTTTTTAAACAAAAAATGGTAGGACCTGTTTATTTAGCAGCTATATAGATGACGTTTTCACACCAAGGACACACAAATGGACATTAAGCAAATTTTTACCAACAACCAGGACT